>JAZRGP010000262.1:0-5171 GCA_045644225.1 Christensenellaceae bacterium
TACTGCCTTCACCAGCGTCAGCATCAGACACAGAATGATCGCTGTCAGTTTCTTCATGGTTAAATTACCTCCAAATATTTTTTATAGCTTATCGCAAATTGAGATCAGAATACCCTCGAGTCTTCTCCCGAGAACCACATATCCGAGTTTTCTCCCAGCTTCGCCTTGACTGCTTCCGTCGCGGCGGTGAGCTTTTCCGCAAGACCTTCGGGAAGCTTCAGCTCCATCGCGCGGATGTTCTCGGTTAGTTCCTCGGGCGTTGTCGGACCCGTCAGGATGCAGTCCACACCCTTTCGCGTAAAGAGCCACGCAAGCGACGCAGGCGCAAGGTCGATCCCATGCTCCATGCAAAGAGCCTCGAGCTCCGCGACCGCTTCAAAGACTTCCTTTTCGCAGCCTGCTTCACCGTGATCCGCGCCGATGTGCTTCGCATCGTAAAACCGCGAGCAGCGCAGGTTCATCGGAACATCCTCCACGCAGCGGAATCTGCCCGTGAGCAGCCCCTGCGCCATCGTACTGTAGCAGATCATGCCGATCCCAGCATCCACGGTCTTCTTGCTGATGCCGTGCTCAATGGTTCTCCAGAGCAAGCTGTAAGGGACCTGATGCAGGTCGATCTCCTTCATCAGATCAAGTTCATCCATGCACTCCATCGCTTTTACACCGAAGTTGCAGATGCCGATGCTGCGGATCTTTCCCTGCTCCCTCAGCTTCAGGAACGCACCGAAGGTCTCTTCAAATGGAACGGTCTTGCTCGCAAAATGCGGATAGAACAGATCGATATAGTCCGTATCCATTCTTTTCAGGCTGCCTTCCAGCGATGCGATAACGTCCTTCTCACGCAGACGGTCGAGATAGACCTTCGTCGCAACGACGAATTTATCTCTCCTGCCCTTCATCGCCCTGCCCAGCACGCGGTCCGCATGACCATCGTTTCCGTATACTTCCGCAGTATCGAAAAAGTTGATCCCGTGATCCAATGCCGCATCGATGGTCCGCAAAGACTTTTCATCATCTTCACGATTGCCCCAATAGTCACCGCCGCCGAATGCCCAGCAGCCGAGCGAGACCTTCGATACTTTGATCCCCGATTTTCCCAAACTTACATATTCCATATATGTTCCTCCGAAATGCTTTTTTATCTCGCAAAATACGTACTGATATATATGAAAAAATGTCTCCGTATATTCCGCGCAATAAAAAAAGCGCCTCTGTTTTTTTACAAAGACGCTGTTTTAATTATTGCAGCAAAAAAAGGACTGTACAATGTACAGTCCTTTTTTTGTTTATTGTTGTGACATCTTATTCACATCATCCGAAAATCACTTTTTGATCTCAAATGTGTAAGTCACTGTCTTGGTCTTATTCTTGTTGTGCTGGTATTCGATCTTGTGAGCACCTGCACCGTATACGACCACAGCATCATCTGCTGCACCGAGTGCTTCGATGAGTGCATTCAGAGTTTCTTCATCCACTTCAGCGGAAACCCAGATCACAGCGGGGATCTTGCCGTCTGCTGCGATGTAGATCGCTGTAACATCACCGTCAACTGTCCAGGATGCAACCTTTGCGCCTTTTACGTTGACCTTGAGTTCAGCTTCTGCCTTGGGAGCCTCGGGCTTGGGAGCTTCGGGCTTCGGAGCTTCGGGCTTCGGAGCTTCGGGCTTCGGAGCTTCGGGCTTGGGAGCTTCGGGCTTGGGAGCTTCTACCTTGGGTTCTTCAGGCTTAGGAGCTTCGGGCTTCGGAGCTTCAGGCTTGGGAGCTTCGGGTTTTGCTGTTTCAGCTTCAACAACTTCGCAGCCTGCGAATGTGTATGTCACGAACTTGCCCTTCTTGAACTCGAGTTCATGTTCGCCTGCGCCAAATGCGAGTGCGTTATAACCCTTATAGGAGGGGTTGTTCTTCTTGAGGCAGTTGATAACAGCCTGCTGAGCTGCTTCGTCAACAGCTTCTGCAAACCAGAACATACCGGATGTGGACTGCTTCACGAATACTGCAGAGATCTTGCCTTCTTCAGCGGGGATCACGAAGGATGTCTGATCTTTGATGTCGACCTTCTTGAGGAATTCTACAGCGCCTGTAGCCTTGTCGATCAGCATGAAGCTGATGTTGGATGCTTCGCCCTTCTTGAAGGAGATCGTGAGGTCTTCCTTCTTTTCTTCTACAGTGTATTTAACCTCAGGAACGGGGAAATCCTTACCGTTTTCTCTGTCACCTTCGGGATACAGCGTTGCGCTCTGGTTTGTTTCCGCAATGTGGTCACCTGCAACTTCGCTTCTCTTAACGAGTTCGAGCTGGTAAGTCAGTGTGACGTTATCCTTTTCTGTGAGCGGAGCGAGGAAGTACCATACGAAACGTTCTTCCGTTGTGCCGTTGCCCTTGAAGTAATCAAGCTTGAATGCAGGCTTAGCGCCTTCGGATGCAGCGAATGTGTAAGTTGCGTCTGCACCGTTTTCAGCTTCAACTTTTGCAGTTACATAAGCAACACCGTTGAGGTTGAGGACGATCTTTTCACCCGTGAAGTTGAAGTCGTAACCTTCTGTTTCATCTGCACTGAAGCCGATGAAGTCTTCAACGAAGGGAGCTGCAGCGGGTGCCTTTTCTGTCTTGACGAGCTTGTCCATGTCGATCGGAGCAAAGAAGTTCTTAGCCATTTCGTAAGCGCCTGTGTTGGGGTCTGTCATTACGAACAGGATGGGAGCTTCTGTCTGACCGGAAACCTTAGCAAGGTGGTTCATGAAGCTGTGACCGAGCTGGAGCTTGGAAGTACCTGTGTACTTCTGAACCTGAATATAGGGAGATCCGTTCTGGTAGCTTGTGCTTTCGCTGCAGAGAGCCTGGCATGTGTAACCTGCATCTACCATTGCCTTGTAAGCATAGTAAGCTTCATACTGAGCGCGCTCATAGTTGAGAGCGTTCTGAGGATTGGAGCCGGAGCCGATCGCTGCGAGACCGCTGTTTGTGAGACCGGGAATGATCCAACCGAAGCGGCTGGAAGCGAGACCCATAGCCTTAGCATCCGTGCCGTTGACGCTCATAAAGCTATTGAACCACTGCGGATCCTCTGCGTTATAAGCCTCTGTAAAGCTGTAAGCATATGTGTTGCCGTCTGCCTTGACCCACTTTTCAACATCTGCCCAGTAACCGTTGAAATCGTTGTTGTAACGATCGGGAACCATGTACAGAGATGTATGAGCACCACGCTGAGACTGCCACAGATAGTGACCCCAGTAGTAGTATGTGCTGCCCTTGAGAGCTACCTGGTTGATGATCGTTGTGGGTACGCCAGCTTCGTTATCGAAGTTGTATGTACGGCCTGTACCAATTACATAGAAGAACTTGTTCTTAGCAGGAACGGATTTGTCTGCATCGAGCATAGCCTTTGCAGCAACGATGTTGCCGTGGAGGTTTGTAGGACCTGCGGGCATGCTCTTGATCGCAGCAAGACCGTTTTTGATGATATCTTCGTAATTGTTCTTTGTAAGACCCGTGAGTTCCATAGCTACGTCATCGTAGTGTTCAACAGCTACGAGACCGAGCTTTACGTTAATGCCTTCGTCGATGAGAGGCTTAACAAGTGTAACGATGGAGTCGTATGTGTTCTGTTCTTTTGCAATGCCTGCGCCAAGAGCGAGAACTACGTCGACTGCGCTGCTTGTTTCAGCAGAGGGAGTAACGAGACCGTTTACGCTGAGCGTAACGTCAGCATACTTTTCTTCATAAAGCTCTGTTGTTGTCTTGTCGATAACGTGATCAGGCTTCTTCTCGGAGAAGTTCTTGAGGTAGATGTTGAGACCTTCTGTGTAGAAGTCTGTACGGTCGCCGCCGATAAGGCTCTGAGAAATATCCTTGCCGCCAACTGCAGTATAGAAGTATGTGTTGATCTTGCTTGCTGCAGCAGACATGGGCTTAAGATCGATCAGGTAGTTGTACAGAGCGCGAATGCGAGCATCACTTGCTTCGTCAACGATTCTGGTCGTTGTGCCGTTCGGGAGATTTTCGGGGAGTTCATCGGAATAATCGTTGAATACCTTGCCCCATCTCGGATAATCCTTTACAGAGTATGTAGCTGTATAAGTATAGTCTTCAATGCCGTTTGTGTAGTGCCAGATCGCAAGCTGAACAGCTGCAATGAGGTCGCCGCGTGTGAGGTTTGCTGCATCAGCAACGCCTGCTTCCTGAGCTGCAGCGATCATTTCTTCCATAGAAACATACGGATAAGAGTTTGCGATGATCGCACGGAGCTTGTTTGCTGTCTTCGCATCGAAGCAATCTTCAAGAGCTGTCTTGACGTATCTTGTGCCGTCTTCAGCGCTTGTTTCGCTGTCGCCGCAGTAAACTACGCGGTAATCGCTTTCGCCGAAAGCATATTCTTTGGAATATGTCCAGGAACCTGCGTCTTCAGCATCCAGGAGAACGAATGTCTGCGGGATCGCTACGCTTGTGATGTGGTTGCTGATCTCATATGCAGTTGCGGGGAACTCGAGTTCGAATTCGCCGAATGTCTGCTTCACTGTGAGACCTTCGCCTTCTTCAACGATGTCGAAGTACATGGGTTCTTCAACGCCGATATAATCCTTGGGAGCAGCGATTTCGACCAGCTTGTAGGAGCCTGCCTTCAGGCCTGCAACGCTGAATTCACCGTTTGCGCCAACTTCGTATTCGCCGACAAGTGTTTCGCCTGCTTCTGTTACTGCATAGAGTGCAAACTTCGCACCTGCGAGTGCCTTGCCATTGTCGTCAACCTTCTTAACTACGATCTCAGCGATCTTGGGAGCGGGTGCATTTACATCAGGAACGTCGATATCGTTCTTCTGATCCTTGCCGTTTTCGTCCTTATAGTTAAGTTCTGTATCACCGTTAGCGGGATAATCCTTGTCATATTCAAAGCCGGGTTCGTTTGTATCTACAGTTACTTCATAGGAAAGTCTGTAGTTATCGGAGCGGAGCATTGCGCCGTCCTTAACGTACCATGTGAGCTTGTAAATATCGCCGGACGCATTGCCGAGGACATCTTCGCCGCCAGCTGCATAATCTTCAGCAGCAACAAGTTCTACCTTTACAGGCGGATTCTGTTCTGTGGGGATGTTTTCTGTGATCAGCCAGCCTTCAGCTGCTGTCCAGATCGTTTCACCCGTTGTTTTGTCAATGATCTTGAGCGTGTCAGCATC
>JAZRGP010000263.1:0-5138 GCA_045644225.1 Christensenellaceae bacterium
CGCCTTCATCCGTCAGCACCCCGTTTCATAAGCAGTGATCGCAAGCAATGCGATCGCCGCAGTCTCTGCACGCAGGATACGCGCACCGAGGCTGATGCATTTTGCACCCGCCGCAATGATCTCTTCCGCTTCTTTTTCGGAGAAGCCGCCTTCGCAGCCGATGATGATCGCGATATCCTCCGCATCCGTGGAGAGTATGGGCTTCAGCGGTTCATCTGCACACTCATATGCGAAGATCGTAAGATCGTGTTTGCCGATCGCCTGCAGAAATTCATTGTATTTCAGCGGCATGCCGACCGTCATATCCGCCGCTCTGCCGCACTGCTTGACCGCTTCGTGCGCGATACGGCTCATGCGCTCGTTGCCCTTCTGCGCGGATTTCGCATCGGGGATCTTGACGCATCTCGAGCTGATAAACGGCTGCACTGCGCTTGCGCCCAGTTCAACTGCCTTCTGTACGACGAGCTCCATCTTATCGGATTTTGTATACGCCAAATAAAGCGTGATCTTTTTATTGGGTTCTGCCTTGCATCCCTGCCATTCCAGCAGCTTCGCCTGCGCTTCCGCACCCATTTCCGTGATCTCCGCAAGCCATTCTCCTCTGCCCTCGGGAACGATGATCTGCATTCCCTCGGTCATTCTGAGGACTTTGCGCATATGCGCACTTTCCTGAGCATCGAAGTACGCAATACCGTCCTCGATCCTCGCTGCAAAAAATCTTCTCATATAACCTCAATAACTCAAGCTGATCGCTGTCCAGTCGCCTTCGATCGCGATGTTTTCGATCGCAAAACCTGCTTCTGTAAGCGCCGCAATGACTTCATCCTTGCGCTCTGTGATGATGCCCGACGTGATGAGCTTACCGCCTTTTTTGAGGAACTTCGTGAAGAGTCCGCTCATGGCGATAATGACGTCCGCGATGATATTCGCCGCGATGACATCGTATTTTCCGTAACCGATCTTCTCGCAGAGTTCCTCATCGCCGAGGACGTTGCCGCAGTAGATCTCATAGTTTGTGATATTGTTTCTTGCCGCATTGTCGCGGGATGTGTGGATCGCGTTTTCGTCGATATCCACCGCAACTGCGTGACCTGCACCCAGCAGCATGCCGCCAACAAAGAGAATACCGCTGCCGCAGCCGAGGTCGAGCAGTTCGCAGCCTTCGAATACAGCTTTTTCAAGGCCTTCCATGCACAGTCTTGTTGTTGCATGGCCGCCTGTACCGAAGCTGACAGAAGGATCGATCTCAAGAACGGTTCTGCCTTCCGCATCGGGGAGTTCTTCCCAGGAGGGCTTGATGATGATCTTTTCACCGACCTTAAGGGGCTTGAAATACTGCTTCCAGTTGTTCGCCCAGTCTTCTTCCTTCATGCCTTCGTATTCCACTTCCACGGGAATGCCTTCCGCCTTCGCATCTTCCAGAACGCGCATTACCGCTTCATACTGTGCCTTGCCTTTGTTCGTCTCATCGAGGTAAACGCGGACACAGGGCTTCTTTGCAAGCTCAAGCGTATCGTCATCGATGTAATCCCAGTACATCGAATCCTGCATGACTTCCTCAACGTCTCTGGGATCCTGCGTTTCGATAAACTCTATATCTTCCATTACAAGACGCGCGAAGAGAATATCCAGACCTTCCAGCGTCGTATACATCGAAATTTTGTTAAAATCCATTCTTTTATCCTCACGAATTATATTTTAACAATATTATAATCAATTTACAGCACAACATCAAGCGTAGAATCCGTTTCAGATACACAAGTCACCGCAGGAAATGTTAAATTTTTGCTTTACTGATTGTATTTTTTGTAAAAACAGGTATAATTATTATCGGATACATTTGAATCATAAGGAGCATTTATGAATGTAGTGATCCCGGCATATAAGCCGGATGAAAAACTTCTCAGGCTGATCGACGATCTGCACGAAAATACCGACTATAATATCATCGTTGTCAACGACGGCAGCGGTGCTGATTTTGATACAGTTTTCGAGGCGATGCCCGATTACGTCACGATCCTTACGCACGAAGTCAACCGCGGTAAGGGCCGCGCGATGAAGACAGGCTTCGAATACTGCAGCGAGCACTTCCCCGATGACCTCGGCGTTGTTTTTGCCGATGCAGACGGTCAGCACCTCGTCAAGGATATCCGTGCCTGCACAGAAGCAATGCAGGAAAACCCCGATACGATCATCCTCGGTTCCCGTAAATTCACGGGCAACGTTCCTTTTAAGAGCCGCGCAGGCAATGCCATCACGCGCTTCGTATTCGCGCTGGCAAGCGGCGTAAAGATCTTCGATACACAGACAGGTCTGCGTGCGATCCCCATGCGCTACGTCAAGGAAATGTGCGAGCTCAAGGGCGAACGCTATGAATATGAAATGAACATGCTGCTCAAGGCAGCTGAGCTCGGCATCCCCATGAAGGAGATCTGGATCGAGACAGTCTATATCAACGACAACGAATCCTCTCATTTCAACGTGCTGAGAGACTCTTTCAAGATCTATATGGTGATCTTTAAGTTCGTCTTCGCCTCTCTTCTGAGCTCACTGATCGATTACGTTCTCTTCGTAGTCGCATCCCTGCTGACGAAGGGTCTCGCTCCCGACCTTTCCCGTCTGGTCAGCGTCGGCGTTGCCCGCATCCTCAGCTCGCTCTGCAATTACAAGATGAACAAAGATGCGGTTTTCAAGGGCTGCCAGAAGGACAAGTCCACGATGCTCCGCTATTATCTCATTGTGATCCTCGTATTCGCGCTGAACTACCTCTTCCTCTCGCTGATGGAAAATGTCCTCTGCTGGAACAAGTATATCGCGCAGATCGTCGCAATGGTACTCACCTACCCGATCAGCTACTGGACACAGCGCAAGTTCGTCTTTAAAACAAAATCAAAAGTAAGATAAATCAAAAACGGAACCGCCGATAAGCAGTTCCGTTTTTTTTGATGTTCTTTTAACCAAGAACACCATTTATATGCATTCTGGTCAAATAATGCTTTTTATACTATTTCGTCGATCTTGCGGTGCATGGAAAGATCCGTCCCCTTGAGCTCGACTTCATATTTGCAGCGATCACCGCGGACGAGCATGATCGCAAGTTCGAAGATCTCTCCCGACATATCCTCGGAAGTTCTGCGCACGAAAAACGCACTGCTGCCGGGTTTTGTATTCAGGAGCTTCGCTTCGTTCTCATCGATCGTCGTTACTTCGTAAGACTCCGTTGCGCGCTTGGGGATGATCCCGACGTTCTCGCGCAGTGTCTTATAGAGCGTGCTGTGCGCGATGACGTCCCGCGTGAGACCGGGGTATTTTTTCTCGGGGATAAATACCGTTTCCAGCATCAGCGGTTCACCGTTTGCTCTGCGCAGACGTACGATCTTATAGATCATTTCGCCATATTCGATCCTAAGACGGTAACACAAATCATCGGGTGCCAGGATCTTCTCGAAAACAAGCAGATCCGACTCCGCTGTGATCCCCATCATCTGCATCTCTGCGGTAAAGCTGTAGAGATTCTTGAGGTCTCTCTTGAGCTTGGGCTCTGTAACGAACGTCCCGCGGCCGCGGCAGCGTTCGATCAGACCTTCGCCTTCCAGCGCAGCAAATGCCTGACGGATCGTAGAACGGCTGATCATGTATTTATCGCAGAGCTCCATCTCCGAAGGGAGCATATCGCCCGGCTTTAAAGAACCGTCCTTGATGCACTGCTTAATGATCCCGAGCAGCTGCTGATAAAGCGGAACATTGGAGTTCTGCTGAAGCTCACTGTTCAGAATGATCTCTGCGCCTGTCATTTTCTCATTGCCGCCTTTGCTTCGTCACAGATCTTGACTGCAGCTGTGAGACCGATGCGTGTAGCGCCGCTGTTGAAGAGGCTCATAGCCTTTTCAAGAGTCTTTACGCCGCCGTCGATCTTGATGACAAGGCTGTTGCCGACGATAGAACGAACAAAGATAACGTCTTCTTCAGCAGCCTTTTTGCCTGTGAAGAAGTTGCTGATCTTGAGACCGTCTGCGCCGGAGTTCTTGATCATCGTGAGAACCTTTTCCTTCTCATTTTCGGTATATGCAGCCTGTTCGTAAATTGCCTTGAACATCGCACGGTTGCCGCATGCAGCAAGCATAAGGTCGAGATCTCTGCGCGCATCGTCATATCTGCCGGACTTGATCGCAGCCATGTTAAGGCTGACGTCAAGCTCTGTTGCGCCATTCTGGATGCATTCCTTGATCTCAGCGATCTTCGCAGCGGTAGAAGCATGTGCCTGCGGGAAACCTACGGGAGCACATACTGCGATGCCCGTGTTTCTCAGCTGCTCTGCAGCAAAGGGAACGAAATACGGATTGACGCAGATGTTGCCGAGCTGATACTGGCGAGCTTCATAGCAGCCCTTAACGATCTTCTCAAGGGAGATCGCGGGGTCCAGCAGAGAATGCTCAAAGCGCTTGGAAACGGATTCCAGCGGGATCGCATCATACTTCTTCGCCTGTTCCTGCAGTTCCATGTCGCGCATGACCTGCTCAGTCACCTGCGCAATAATTCTATCAATATCCATCTTTTTCTCCAAAATCATGTCGTTTTCACGACATTTCCTTCCACAGTAAAATGATCGATCACGCCGCAGATGGTTACGTCGGAGATCAGCGTCTTATCTTCAAAGAGCATCTTCGCCGCACCACCGTCTTTGCTGGTCAATACAATATCACCGATGCCGGAATCCACCGCATCGAGCGCAATACAACGCTCGCCGACGGGTTTCAGCTCGAGATCCAGATATTCAATGATCATCATTTTTTTGTTGTAATGCGTCTCTTCCTTGATGGTCGATACGACATTACCCACTACTTTGGCAATTCTCAAGAGAGATCACCCTCCATTACATCTTGGGGAGAATACCCTCAACGTCTGCGTGCGGTCTCGGGATTACGTGTACGCCGTAGAGATCGCCAACGCGCTTAGCTGCAGCAGCACCTGCGTCAACAGCTGCCTTAACAGCGCCGACACCGCCGCGAACCATAACTGTTACGAGACCGGACCCGCTCTGTTCCTTGCCTACGAGTGTAACGTTAGCTGCCTTTACCATAGCATCAGCTGCTTCGATAGCGCCGCTGAGACCTTTTGTTTCTACCATGCCAAGAGCC
>JAZRGP010000264.1:0-10608 GCA_045644225.1 Christensenellaceae bacterium
ATATCGAAGATGCCTGCGATAAAGTTATTGACGCGGGAGAAGATCGCGAGCTTGGTAAGCAGCATCGGGAAAACGCCCTCCAGCAGAGAGGAATCGACGAGGTATACCACGATCAGCGCAATAAGCCCCGCGATCACTACCGCAGCGCTCAGCGTTCTGTTCTTGCTCAGCAGATAGATCAAAAGTCCCACGATCACGATCGCCGCCGCAAGGCAGAAGAAGGAAGTCTGCGCGGAAGCGGAGAGGATCTGTGCAAGTCCCGTGAAGAGATAGATCAGCAGGAACGCACCGATGGAAACGACCGCCGCAATGATCTGGCTCTCCGTTACGGAAGAGAGGAACATGCCGATGGAGATCATCGCCGCGCCCATCATGACCATGCCGAAGATCGCACCGTAAGCCGAAGCGAAATGCACCTCGCCATAGATCGAGAAGATCAGCGGATATGCGCAGAAGATGATCATGGGGATGAGATAAACCGCGAACATCGCGAAGAACTTTCCGAGGACGATCTGCGCAACGGATACGGGAGAAGTCAGCAGCAGCTGATCTGTCTTCTGCTTTTTCTCAACCGAGAACGAGTTCATCGTCAGCAGCGGGATCAGCACGATGAAGACGATATTGACATAGGAGAGCGCCTGCTCGAATGCTGTGCTGCCGGAAACAAAGTTGACATACACCGCATAGATGCCCACGAACACGAGGATCACGCTGATGAAGATATAGCCGATCATGTTCGTGAAAAATGATTTGAATTCCTTTTTAAAGATCGCACTCATGCTTCAATGACCTCCTTTTCCGACGGAGCCTGCGTCAGCTCAAGGAATACATCCTCGAGGCTTGCTCTGTTGATGCTCATTTCATAGATCGGGATGCGGCGTTCCGCAAAGGCAAAGAATACCTCCTCGCGGATATCATGCGCAGCATCGTGACCGAGCTCTGCACGGCAGATGCCGTCCTCTGCGGAAACGATCTCGCCAAGACCGATGTTTTCGATCGCGGAGAGCGCCTCTGCAAACTGTTCTTTCGTACACTTCGCCGCGAGCGTCAGCTTCGCACTCTTGGAGAGCATGTTGCTGAGGTTTTCGGGCGTATCATGCGCAACGAGTCTGCCGCGGGAAATAATATAAATGTAGTCGCAGACCGCGGAGACCTCCTGCAGGATATGGCTGGAGAGAATTACGGTATGCTTTTTGCCGAGGTCTGTGATGAGATCGCGGATCTCGATGATCTGCTTGGGATCGAGGCCGACCATGGGTTCGTCGAGGATGATGAGCTTGGGATCGCCCAGCAGAGCCTGCGCGATGCCGACGCGCTGACGGTAACCCTTGGAGAGGTTTTTGATCAGGCGATTTTCCATATCCTTGCAGCCCGTGCGCTGGATCGCACTCTCGACCTGTGCGGAGATATCCTTCTTCGCAACGCACTTCAGCGCCGCCGCGAAGTCGAGATATTCCTTCACGGTCATATCGGGATAAACAGGCGGCTGCTCAGGCAGATAGCCGATGTTCTTCTTCGCCTCGCGCGGATTCTCCAGCATATCGATGCCGTCGATCTCAACGCTGCCCGAAGTTGCCGCGAGGTAACCCGTCATCATGTTCATGGTCGTGGACTTGCCTGCGCCGTTCGGACCCAGCAGGCCATAGATGCGGCCGTCCTCGATCTCCATGCAGAGATCGTTTACAGCCGTGTTCTTATCATATTTCTTGCTTAAATTTCGGACTGTTATCAAGTAAAGTTTCCTCCTTCAGCATAACACTCTGTTTTCATGGGGATGTCCCCGCTGATATTCTATCATATTATGGAAAAAAGATGCGATAAAATCATGGTATGTACGTGAAAAAAACATGAAAATTTTCAACGAAAAATATGAATGAACTGTAAATTCAGTTAATTTTTTAAGATTTTACTAAAAATATTACGAATTTCTTACAAAAATGTATAGATTTTTTGAAAAAGGTGTGCTATAGTATAATCAACAAACATAGAATATATCAATCAGCATGAAATGTTTTTTCTGATTTTCCTCCAAAAAACGCGCCTCCTCCTCAGGGCGCGTTTCCTAATTTCCGAATATTTTTATTTCAGATACTCCACGGGATCGACATACTGATCCTTCACGATATACTCAAAGTGCAGATGCGTTCCCTGCGCGGATTCAAAAGGCGGCATCCCTGCGGTGCCGAGCGGCTGACCCGCGTTGATCTTATCGCCTGCTTTAACGCTCGCTTCCGCAAGACCCGCATAGACTGTCCTGCCGTTGACACCGTGGGATATCTCCACAGTCAGCCCCTGCGAATCGTCGTTGCGCACATCCGCTACCTCTCCTGCGAGCGCCGCTGCGACGGCGGTATCCTTTTTCGAGGCGATATCGATGCCATTGTGCGTCATCCACATATTGAGCGTCGGATTATACACGAGCGTCTCTCCGGAAAAAGCCTTGATGATCTCTCCATCGAGCGGCATCGTGAGCGTCACCTTTGCAGGAGAAGAGGACGAGACCTTCTTCGCCTCCGCTGGCTCGGGTTCTTCCGCGGGAAGTTCCGCAGGAACGGGAGTCTTCTGCGGCAGAGTGGGCTTCGGCGTTACGATCGCCTGCACCTGCTCTGCGACCTCTTTTTCGGGGAGTGCAGTCTGCTGAGGCTCTTCCGCGGGTTCTTCCGCTCTGCCGATGCCGAAGAATGCACCCAGCCCAACACCCAGAACGCAGACCGCCAGCACGAGATAAAATCCGTTTTTTCTGAAAAATCCGATGAGTTTTGCTTTTTTATCATGATCAAACATTGTTTTTTTACACCTCCGTTTTCATCATGCCCAAAATCGGGCAGCTTTAACCAAAACGGCGGAATAAGCGGAATAACGCAGGAATAGAATAGTAAAGAATACGGACAAGCGGGAAATTTCATATGCGATCATCACGACGGACAACTTCATATAAAAAGAAAAACACGCGCATACCGCTGCCGCTCATCGCGGGGCTTTGCGTGATCTTTGTTGCGCTGAATATCGCGATCGCAAAAACGGGCAGCGAACGCATACCGTTCTTTTCCGCACGAAAAACCCAAGCCGAGCGCCCCGAGGAGCAGACGGTCATCGCGGTTTATCACGAAAACGAACTCCTGCAAATCGGATTGGAGGATTATCTCGTCGGCGTGACCGCGGCGGAGATGCCCGCGAGCTATGATATCGAAGCACTGAAGGCGCAGGCGGCTGCCGCGCGGACATACACCTTACGCAAACTCGGCAAAAGCGGATGCGGCAGGCATGCCGAAGCGGATATCTGCACGGATTCGGGGCATTGTCAGGCATATGCCTCGGAAGAGCGCCTGCGGGAGCGATGGAAAAAGGACTATAATAAAAATCTCACGAAAATAAAAGAAGCGGTTTACGGAACCGCGGGCGAGATCGTCACCTACCGCGGCGAACCCATCGATGCGATGTACCATGCATCATCGGGCGGTGCAACGGAAAATTCCGAAGACGTATACAAGAATGAGATCTCTTATCTGCGCGGTGTGGAGAGCCCCGATGCCGAGGGATATGAAGCGACCGTCGCATATACCCATGCGGAATTTGCGGAAAAGGTCAATGCGAAGCTCGGCACCGATCTGCATGCGGATTCCCTCGCAGATGATCTCGTGATCCTCTCACATCTCGGGAGCGGGCGGGTAAAAAGCATCCGCATCTGCGAAGAGACTTTCTCGGGCGGCAAATTCCGCGGAGCGGCAGGTCTGCCCTCGGCGATGTTTACGTTCGAGCTGACGGAGGACAGCATCATCTTTTCCGTAAAAGGCTACGGTCACGGAGTGGGCATGAGTCAGTCGGGCGCAAATCATTATGCCAAACAGGGCATGGACTATCGGGACATCCTGCATCATTACTATACGGACGTCGACATCGAAAAGATTGATGACGAACAACAGGACGTGGTATACTGAAAAAAACACAAAAGGAGACTTTCCCATGGACATCCTGCAGGCGATCAGAGAGCGGCATTCCGTCCGCAATTATATCAGAAGACCCATCGAAGAAAGCCTCCGCGAGGCACTCCTTCGGGAGATCGCGGAATGCAACGCGGAGAGCGGACTCAATATCCAGCTCATCACCGATGAACCCGAGGCATTCGGCAGCTTTACCGCGCATTACGGGATGTTCCGCGGAGTGGAGAACTATATCGCGATCGTCGGGAAGAGCGCCGATGCAGACCTGTCCGAGAAGGCAGGGTGGTATGGCGAGCGCGTCGTTCTGAAGGCGCAGATGCTTGGGCTCAACACCTGCTGGGTCGCGGCGACCTACAGCAAGCGCAAAAACCGCTGTACCGTTGCTGAGGATGAAAAGGTCGTCTGCGTGATCGCGCTGGGTTACGGAAAAACTCAGGGCAAGCCGCATAAAAACAAGCCCATGGACAAGCTCTGCAAGGTCGATGGCGAGATGCCCGAATGGTTCCGCAAGGGAATGGAGGCGGCGATGCTCGCGCCGACCGCCATCAATCAGCAGAAGTTCCGCTTTGTGCTCACGTCCGACGGAAAAGTTCTCGCGGAAGATACCCACGGTCCCTATTCCTCCCTCGATCTCGGCATCGTGAAATATCACTTTGAGCAGGGCGCAGGGAAGAAGATCTTTTAATGCTCCGAGAGCGCTCCCGCGGGGCTCAAACCTTTTTGAAAAAAAGGTTTAAGAATCCAAAAACTTTTATAGGCAAATGCTGACGCATTTGCGGGAATATAAAAAACGATAGCCGTCCGACTCGGTTATCGTTTTTGATTTATCGTTTTTATTCTGTTTGCGAAAGATGGTTCTTCAGCTGCTCCTTAACTTCATCAAGGGGTGTCGGCATGGTAATGAGTTTAGAAGAAAAACTCACGGGCGAGACCATCCCATCCTTAATCTTAAAAAATCCTTCAAAAGAAGTAATTGGCACATACTCAAAAGAATCCTTCTCCTCCGATTCATTTTTCAGAAACAGCAGATACTCCGTATCCTTTTGCAGATACGGAATTCTTATATCGGTATCTTCGACGATAAAGCGGATTCCTTCTGCCTCTCCGCCCCATATAGTAACGGTAATTGATTCGTTTTCGATAAAACTTCCCTTGATAATTTCTTTAATTTGAATTTCCGCATCGGTCTCGACTTCATTCAAAGAAAATTTGCGGCTTTCAATTTCACTTACCGTTCCAATCAATATTGCATCACTCGCCGCCGCGAGTTTCTCCAATGATACAAAGTGCTTCGAAGCCATATAACCATAAATCATTTCAGGTTCAAGACCCTCAGGCTCAGGCGACTCCAACAAGAGACTGTTACCGATCTGGTCTTTGACTAGCTCAAGCGGTGTCGGTCTTGTGATAAAAGCGGAAGAAGAGCTCACGGGAATGACCGTTCCATCCGCAATTTCATAAATTACAAAAGAGTTCATCGGGGAATATTGAGAAGGTTTTTCCGCCTGACCCGAACGGGATGACAGAAACAAAAGATACTCTGTCTCGTTCTGCAGATACGAAACGCTGCACCCTGCTTCCTTCACGATCATACGAAGTCCATCCGCTTCTCCGCCATTTTGACTGACAGTAATAACATCGTTTTCCGCGTGGTTGCCCTTGAAAACTTCGTTGATGCGAACTTCTGTATATGTTCTGATTCTATCCCCGGAGAACCGTTTGCAGGAAGCCTTGCCTGCAGTGCCGATCAGGATCGCATCGCTCCTCAGCACAAGTTCCTCAAAGGATTCATAATACGGCGGTTCCGCCAAAACATGGATCTCTTCGATCGGTTTTTCCGTTTCCTGCGGGACAGGCGTCGGCTCGACAAACTCAGCGACCTCCTCCTGCGGCTTTGCACAGGAAACAAGGGTCAATATGAGCATGATCGCAATTATAATGAAAACAAGGCGCTTCATAGGTCCCTCCGCAAAAATGTCTTTAATAATTAGACGAACCAAACAGCAAAAAAGTTCCCGTTTTCCGAAAAATTTCGGAAATATATTTTTATCTTAGCAATTCTCCTCCGAAAAGGCAACATCTGTCCGACTCGGTATACTTTTCCAAATTATCGTGATATACTAAGAAACGAAAACTGTACTGAATGAGGTGCATATGAAAAAACTGTTATCCGTATTCGCGGTCTTTTTCAAGATCGGGTTGTTTACATTCGGCGGCGGCTATGCCATGATCGCGCTCATCGAGGCGGAGTGCGTCGAAAAGAGAAAATGGCTCACGCACGAGGAATTCATGGATCTCACGATCATCGCAGAATCCACTCCCGGACCCATCTCCGTCAACTCCTCGACATATATCGGCTATCAGCAAGGCGGTGTTCCCGGTGCGATCGCAGGTACACTCGGCGTCGTCATGCCGTCGTTCATCATCATCTATCTGATCTCGCTGTTCTTCATGAACATTCTGGATTACCCCATCATCGCAAATGCCTTCCAGGGCATCAAGGTCTGCGTAGGTGTGCTGATCCTCAAGACGGGTTTCAAGATGTTCGGCAAGCTGAAGAAGACACCTTTTAATCTCGTGATCTTCGCGGCGGCGCTCATCATCTCCCTTGCGGTGGATATCTTCGCACTGAATTTCTCCAGCATCTATCTTATCATCATCTGCGGTGTGCTCGGCTATGTTCTCTGGCTGATAAAGCACCTGCGTGAAAAGAAGGAGGAAGCGAAATGATCTATCTTCAGGTTTTTCTTGAATTTTTAAAGGTCGGCTGTTTCTCCTTCGGCGGAGCATATTTCGCGATCCCGCTGATCCGACAGATCGTTCTCTCCAACGGTTGGATGACGGAAGAGGTCTTCTCCTATTTCGTCGCAGTCAGCGAATCCACTCCCGGACCCATCATGGTAAACATGGCGACATTTGTCGGCAGCAGTCAGGCGGGCATCCTCGGCGCAGCGCTCGCAACGCTGGGCGTTATCCTCCCTGCATTCCTGATCATCATCTTCATCGCGAAGATCATGCGCAAGCTCGTCAAGAACCCCGCCATCCGCAACGTCATGGATACCATCCTGCCCTGCGTCGTCGGTGTTATCACGGCAACGGGTGCATACATGCTGCTCTCCACGCTCGTTTCCTTCGCTCCCGTGAGCTTTGACTTCCGCGCGATCATCATCGCCGTCATCCTCGGCGCGATCCTGCTGATCTATAAGAAAAAGACAGGCAAGGCATTCTCCTCCATCCTGCTGATCGCGATATCCGCAGTTCTGGGCATCGTCGCATACGGAATATAAACGGATCCCTCATAAACAAACCCATCGCCCGAAGACCCTCCGCAGTCCTCGGGCTTTTATTTGTGTTTTTCAGGCGCAAACTTCCCCGTTTACCCCTTGAAGATTGCGTTTAAAAAGCGTATAATATTAGGCTGAACATGTATAAGTTTTTGAGGAGGTACTCAATTTATGGATTATAGATTTGCAGACCGCTTCGACGGTATTACGGGCAGCGCCATCCGCGCGATCTTCTCGCTGCTGGCAGACCCGAACATCATCTCCTTCGCAGGCGGCAACCCCTCTCCCGCGACCTTCCCCAAGGAAGACCTCGCTAAGATGGCGGACAAGCTCATCGCGGAATACGGCGACAGAGTTCTGCAGTATGGCGGCACGATCGGCACATCCTCTGCGCTGAAGACCGTCAAGGAACTGCTCGCAAAGGAAGGCTACGATGCAAAGGACGGCGAGATCATCACGCTGACAGGTTCTTCTCAGGGTATCGAGATGATGACGAAGGTCTTCATCAACCCCGGTGATACCATCCTCGTGGAATCTCCCACATTCCTCGGCGCGCTGCAGACATTCAATACATATCAGGCAAATCTCGTGGAAGTCGACATGGACGAGCAGGGCATCCTCCCCGAAGCGCTGGAAAAGGCACTCGCAGAACACAGCCCCAAGTTCCTCTATACCATCCCGACATTCCAGAACCCCACGGGCAGAACGCTCCCCATCGAGCGCAGAAAGCAGGTCTATGACCTCTGCAAGAAGTATGGCTGCATCGTTCTCGAAGACGATCCCTACATGGCGCTGCGCTATGAAGGCGAAGCCGTCGCAGGCATCAAGAGCTTCGACCTCGAAAACGAAGTCGTCGTAAAGCTCATCAGCTTCTCCAAGACGATCTCTCCCGGTCTGCGTATGGGCGCGGCTTATGCAAACTCCGCGATCATTCATAAATTCAACCTTGCAAAGCAGGGCATCGACGTTCACACTCCCAACCTGACGCAGGAGCTCGTCGCAGAATACATCGATGCAGGTCTCTACGAAGCACGCATCGGCAAAAACTGCGATCTCTACCGTGACAAGTGTGCGCTGATGTATGAAGAAGCGGTCAAGGCTTTCCCCGAAGGCACAAAGATCGTCCGTCCCGAAGGCGGCATGTTCATCTGGGCAGAGCTCCCCGAGGAATATAACTGCACGGAACTCTTCAAGACAGCTGTCGAAGCGGGCGTGGCATATGTCCCCGGCACGCACTTCTACGCACACGGCGGTCACCACAACACCCTCCGCCTGAACTTCACCATGGTCAGCGAAGATAAGATCCGCGAAGGCATGGCAAGACTCAGCAAGGTATTCAACAAAGCATAAAAACGAGAGGTAACAATAGATTATGGAAAACACAAGAAACGCTTTTGAAGTTCTCCGCGAACGCGGATTTATCAAGCAGGTCACACACGAAGGTCTGGAAGAAATGCTCGCGAAAGAGAAGGTCACCTTCTACATCGGCTTTGACGCAACTGCAGACAGCCTTCACGTCGGTCACTTCGTTGCACTGATGGCAATGGCACACATGCAGCGCGCAGGTCACAGACCGCTCGTTCTCATCGGCGGCGGCACGACCATGGTCGGCGACCCCTCCGGCAAGACTGACATGAGAAAGATGATGACCACAGAGGACATCGACCACAACGTTGAACAGTTCAAGAAGCAGATGAGCCGCTTCCTTGACTTCGGCGAAGGCAAGGCAATGTTCGTAAACAATGCTGACTGGCTCCGCAAGCTCAACTACATCGAATTCCTCCGCGAAGTCGGCGCACACTTCTCCGTAAACAAGATGCTCACAGCGGAATGCTACAAGCGCCGTCTGGAAAAGGGTCTTACTTTCCTGGAATTCAACTACATGCTCATGCAGGGCTATGACTTCCTCGAGCTCAACCGCAGATACGGCTGTACTCTGGAAATGGGCGGCGACGACCAGTGGTCCAACATCCTCGCAGGCGCAGACCTCATCCGCAGAAAAGAACGCAAGGCAGCTTTCGGCCTGACATGCACACTGCTCCTCAAGAGCGACGGCAAGAAGATGGGTAAAACAGAAAGCGGCGCACTCTGGCTGGATGCGAACAAGACATCTCCCTACGAATTCTACCAGTACTGGATCAACGTTGCTGACGCAGACGTAAGAACATGCCTCTCTCTGCTGACATTCCTGCCCATGGAAGAAGTTGAAAGACTCTCCGCTCTCGAAGGCGCAGCGATCAACGAAGCAAAGAAAGTCCTCGCATACGAGATCACAAAGCAGGTACACGGTGCAGAAGAAGCTGACAAGGCTGCTGCAGCAACAGCTGCTCTCTTCGGCGGCGGCGGTGCAAACGCTGCTATGCCCACAACTGAGATCTCCCGCGCTGACCTCGAGGCTGCTCCTCAGGTAATGGATCTGCTCATCACATGCGGCATCACAAAGTCCAAGGGTGAAGGCAGACGTCTCATCTCCGACGGCGGTGTTTCCATCGATGGCGTCAAGGTTACCGACGTATTCCAGGAGATCACAGCTGAGCAGATGGATGCAGGCGAGATCATGATCCGCAAGGGCAAGAAGGTCCACCACAAGGTCGTTGTAAAATGAATGAATACACCACGGTGAAAGAGCCGTTCTCGACGGAGCTCGTCATAAAAAAATCCCGCTTTATCGGGCAGCTCTATCCCGTCAGCAGCATGGAGGAAGCGCAGAGTATCCTCGCGGAGGTCAAGAAGAAGTACTGGGATGCACGGCACAACTGCAGCGCAGTCATCGTCGGCGAAAAGGGTGAATATACCCGCTGCTCGGACGACGGTGAGCCGCAGGGAACCGCAGGCGTACCCATGCTGGAGGCGCTGAAAGGCAGCGGGCTGACCAACGTCCTCGCGGTCGTCACGCGATACTTCGGCGGCATCCTCCTCGGCACAGGCGGGTTGGTCCGCGCGTATACATCCTCGATATCCGAGGCATGCGCCGCTGCGCCCAAGCTGCATTACTGTCCCTACGAGCTTTATCGTCTGGACGTTCCTTTCAAGCTCTGGGGCAAGCTGGAGGGCAGCATCTATTCCGTCGGCGGAATGATCAAGTCCATCGAATATGCCGAGAACATCCGACTCATGCTGCACATCCCGCCCGAGCAGGCTTCCCGCTTTCAGAAAATCCTCTCGGAGCTCTCCGCAGGAAAACTCTCCGCGGAATTTGTTGGTGAGGAATCTGTAGCGACGGAGGTTTAAAAACCCCAAAAGCTTTACTATGCTGACCGCAAAAGCGGTCTGCGTTTTTTTGCACAAAAAAATACCCCGAGGGTTCGGGGTATTTCGGAATTGCTTTGTTTATCTCTTTTCTTCCCAGCCAAGGTCTGTTGTCAGCGGGATGCGGATACCGC
>JAZRGP010000265.1:0-3522 GCA_045644225.1 Christensenellaceae bacterium
TCGGTCTTGCGATTGCATCCGCAAAGCCCGGCAAGACGCTTTACCATCCCGCAAACGAATGGTTCCATCAGTCCGTTGCAAGCATCAGTGCAGTTGCGATCAAGAACGCATCCACTTATGAAAAGGCGATCAAGGATGCACAGAAGGACGAGCTCACAGGCCTCGTCAACAACAAGTTCTTCGAGGAACTGCTCAGCCGCGAATTCGAAAAGAGCAAGGACAGCGCAGCGCTCTCCCTCTGCATCATCAATATCGACGATTTCAAGATCTACAACCAGATGTACGGTTCCCTCGAGGGCGATATTGCGCTCCAGCGCATCGCAGGCATCCTCAGCTCCGCGATCAACGACACCGGTTATGCCGCACGTATCGGCGGTGACGAATTCGCACTCATCCTGCCGGGATATGACATCTATTCCGCAAAGTGCCTCGCTGAGAACATCGCAGCACAGATCAACGAGATCGGTCCTTCCATCTCTGACGATGATGCTCGCCGCCTCACGGCAAGTATCGGTCTCTGCGCAGCGCCCTATATGGCATCCTCTCCCAAGGAGCTTTACCGCAACACGGACATGACCGTATATACAGTAAAGCGCGCAGGAAAGAACGCCGTACAGATGTATTCTGCGGCGATCTACCCCAAGAAGAACCCCGCAGCGCCCCACAAGAGCGGCTACAGCGAAAACGCAAGCACGATCTACGCGCTCTCCGCAGCGATCGATGCAAAGGATCACTATACATTCCAGCACTCCAAGAACGTCGCATACTATGCATCGTCTCTTGCGAAGGCGATCGGCATGGATCAGGACCTCATCGAGATCGTCAGAGAAGCAGGTCTTCTGCATGATATCGGCAAGATCGGCATCCGCGAAGAGATCCTCAACAAGCCCGGCAAACTTACTCCCGACCAGTATGAAGCGGTCAAGAAGCACGTCGAAAATGCCGTCAACATCATCCGCTATCTGCCCTCTCTGGATTACGTCATCCCCGCAGTCCTCTCGCATCACGAGCGTTACGACGGCGGCGGTTATCCGAACAAGCTTACCGAGGACAAGATCCCGATCACGGGCCGTATCCTCAGCATCGCAGATGCTTTCGACGCAATGACGTCCGAGCGCAGCTACAGAGGCGCTATGACCAAGGAAGAGGCCGTCAGGATCCTGCGCATGGAAGCCGGCAAACAGTTTGACCCGCTTCTCGTACGCACCTTCGTCGAACTCCTCGACAATGGCGATATCGAGCTCTGCGCACCCAAGCAGAACGGCGGCACAACACCCGAAAATATCGGCTAAACGATCATAAAAAAAGAGCTTTGAGAAATTCAAAGCTCTTTTTTATTTTCATTTTTTAAATCTGCCGTTTCAGCACTTCGGGATTATCCGCACGTTCGAGCGCGGTCTCCTTCGTGATCTTGCCTGCTTTGTAAAGGTCCATGATGGACTGATCCAGCGTGATCATACCCTCCTGCCTGCCCGCAGCCATAGCATTGCCGATCTGGTGGTTCTTGTTATCGCGGATCATATTGCGGATCGCACTGTTGACATGCATGATCTCAAACGCAGGAACAAGTCCTCCGTTCTGATCGGGCAGCATCTCCTGCGAAACGACTGTCCGCAGAACCATCGCGAGCATCGTTCTGATCTGCGCCTGCTGCGACCCGGGGAAGCTGTCGATAATGCGGTCGATCGCATTGACAGCGCCTTTTGTATGCAGCGTCGCGATGACGAGGTGACCCGTTTCAGCCGCGGTGAGCGTCGTACGGATGGTCCCCGCATCGCGCATCTCTCCCAGCAGGATCACATCGGGAGCCTGTCTCAGGCAGGCACGCAAGCCCGAAAGATAGTCCTGCGTATCGACTGCGATCTCTCTCTGGCTGACGATACTGTTTTTGTTGGTATGCAGAAACTCGATCGGATCCTCCAGCGTCACGATATGGCAATTCCGCGTGCGGTTGATGCGGTCGATGATGCATGCCTGCGTAGTGGATTTACCGCTGCCCGCAGTACCCGTCATGAGGATCATTCCGTGATCCATATCCGCAAGATCCATGACCTGCTGAGAAAGGTTGATCTGCTGCCAGTCGGGAATATGGAAAGATACGATGCGCACGACCGCCGCCATCGAGCCGCGCTGATGGTAAGCATTGACGCGGAAACGCGCCAGACCTGCGATCGAGAAGGAAAAGTCATCGTCGCCGATCTCCAGATAATGCTCCATGGGACGCCCTGCAAGCTCATAGATCTCGTGGATCAGATCTTTTGTCGAGGGCGGCAGCAAGCGCTCGTCTGCGATGGGTCGGATCTTTCCCTCCGCCTTTATGCTGTCTTTTCCGCCTGCCACAAGGAACAGACCGGATGCCTGCTCTGCGACTGCCTGCTGCAAATATTCCAGTATTTTTGCCATAAAATGTCCTGCCTTCTTTTCTCAATTCCCGTTCCATACGGACAATGTATTCTCTTCCTCCCAGTCAGCCGTGGAAACCGCCTGCCAGCGGAGGATCTTCCATTCTGTTCCGTCAAAGCGTATCTCTGCCTGCAATTCCTGCGTATCCGAGATCCTGCAGGACCATGCGTATACATCGCCATCCGCAGTCACTCCCTCGGGGATATTCCCCGAGCGGATCTCCGTAAGGATGGTCTCCGCCTGCAGCTCCGCTTCGTAATACTCCGCGACAGCCTCCGCCGACGCATCGGAAAGCCGCATATCGGCCTGCACTGTGCTGAAGCCCAGCAGCGCAAATACCGTCAGGCAAAGCACCGCAAAGATCACGAGCAGCGAGCTGCCGCCCACGATCGGAGGCCTGATCTTTCGCTTATTCATGCGCCACCTCCTGCCAGGAAGCCGTCACGGAAAAGATCTCGTCTCCCTCTGCTTCCGCTGCAACGATCTCTGCCGTTCCCAGCAGATCTGCGGAAGTCTGCTCGACTGTGATCCGGTATATCGCATCATCCGCAGAAGCAGGGTTCCAGTCCGCATCATATCCGATCACGACCATCCCATCCTGCCCCTCTCCGCCGAGGCGCTTCGCATATTCTTCGGCATCACCGCCGCATATTTTCACTGTTTCTGCCGCGTTCTGCACGAGCGTCACGGCACGGTCCTGCTTTTCCAGCCTGCGGGACATCTGCCCCGTCAGCACGAACATCTGCAGGCAGAGCGCCGCCGCCAGCGCAAAAACCAGCAGCATCACGATCTGTTCCATTAAGGTCAAAGGTGCTTTGCTCTTCATGCTCCGACACCCCTTTCGCTGCGCAGCCCGAAGGTCAGCTGCTCCGTTGTTCCGTCAGCAAACGCGATCTCTACGGAAAGCACATTCTCCGCAAGGCTGAGCTCCAGCTCCTCCAACGGAAGGATCTTTTCTCCGAATTCAGGATCCTGCTCCAACCCTCTCTCGCAGAACATCTCGCGGAGATAGCCGTCATGGCAGTAAACGAGCGTATCATAGACATACCCATCGATCTCCTCGGAAAGCACGAGCACATTCGCATCGCGGATATCAATCATACCCGCCTGATCAGCCTG
>JAZRGP010000266.1:0-1166 GCA_045644225.1 Christensenellaceae bacterium
CGACAGAGCTTCTGATATTCTGAAAAAAAGCGGAGCGGGTGAGGATCGGCTCAAGTCCGCCGTTGAAAATATCATCGGCAGGGGAGATTATGTCATCAACCGAAATTTTGGCTATACGCCCCGCCTGAAGAAGATCCTGGAGATGAGTCAGGCGATCTCGCGTCAGCTCGGGAACAATTATGTCGGCAGCGAGCATCTGCTCTATGCACTCATGGCAGAGCGGGAATGCCTTGCGAACCGCATCCTGCGTGCGCTTGGTGTAGACTTCTCTGCGGCAGAGCAGGAGATCCTCGCGATCACTCCGAGCGGACAGCCTGCCGAGCAGGCGCAGAAGAGCTCGACGCCCAAGCTCGATAAATTCGGCAGAGACCTGACCGCCGCCGCAAGGAACGGTGAGCTGGACCCCGTGATCGGCAGAAATTCCGAGATCGAGCGCATTATCCAGATCCTCATCCGCAGGACGAAGAACAATCCCGTCCTCGTCGGAGAACCCGGTGTCGGCAAGTCTGCCGTCGCGGAGGGTCTTGCGCTGCGGATCACAGAGGGGAATATCCCCGAACTGCTGAAGAACAAGCGACTTGTCTCGCTGGACCTCGCAGGCATGCTCGCGGGGGCAAAATACCGCGGAGAGTTTGAAGAGCGCTTCAAGGATGCGCTTTCCGAATTGATCCGCGATAAAAACGTCATTTTGTTTATCGATGAGATCCATACCATCGTTGGTGCAGGTGCGTCCGAGGGCTCTATGGACGCAGCAAATATGCTGAAGCCAATGCTTGCCCGCGGAGAACTGCAGCTGATCGGTGCAACGACACTGGATGAATACCGCAAATATATCGAAAAAGATTCTGCGCTGGAGCGCCGCTTTGCTCCCGTGACTGTTGCCGAGCCGTCTCTCAGGGAGACGCTGGAGATCCTCCGCGGTCTGCGGGATAAATACGAAGCGCATCATAAGCTGCATATCACGGATGCTGCGCTGGAAGCCGCTGTAAATCTGTCCCACAGATATATCACGGACCGCTTCCTTCCCGATAAGGCGATCGATCTTATGGACGAGGCTGCATCCAAGGTGCGTATCGGTATGTATGCCGCGGCACCCGATGTGCGCGAGCTGGAGCGCAAACTGGAGGAACTCGCCAAAGAGAAGGAGCAGGCGATCGCGCATCAGG
>JAZRGP010000267.1:0-2423 GCA_045644225.1 Christensenellaceae bacterium
AGAGCACGAATCCCAGCATACCCTCGGAGAACATGGAGATATCCAATGCCGCGGGATCCAGTGCGATCAGCGAGGAAAGCGCACTGATGGCATTGTTGAAGAAGTGGAACAGCATGGGGATCAGCAGATTATCCGTCTCCAGCATGAGATACGCAAGCAATACACCGAGCGCGCCTGTGATGAAGAAGCGGTAAGGCTCGAGATGGAAGATGCCGAAAAAGATCCCGACGAGGATGAGGCGCCAAGCGGTGCTTTTTATCCCACGTGTGGAATACTGCAGCAGACCGCGGTGGAAAGGCTCCTCGCAGAGCGGAGCGGCAAAAGCCATGATCGCGAAAGCGACCCAGCCGGGGACAGAGGATGTCGCCTGATCGAGATAATTCATGACGTCCATCATCTGCTCGGGGAAGAGATAGCCCGTCAGATAGGTGATGATGCCGAGCAGGTAAGTCGAGGCATAATAGAGCACGGGTATCGCGACGAGATGGTTCCAGCGGGGCTTTCGGAAGGGGAATACCTCCTTCAGCGGAATCCTCATAATGAGCACGGTAACGATCGCGATGAAGATCAGTCCGACCTCGAGGATCAGGCTGCCGTAAAGCCCGATATCGGGCGGCAGGATGAGCGCAGCGGCGTAGCGAAAGATGATGAATGCGGCAAGGGCTGCGATGCCGACCCCAAGGGGTATTTTCTTCTGTTTTTCCATAGACCCTCCCTTGAAATATTTACACGATGTATATAGTTATGATACAATAAAATTTAGTGAGTTTTTCGATAAAACGCGTAATCAGGAGTGATTTTTGAATGAAAAAGAACAAATCGGGTGTGATCTTTATCCTGCTCTCCGCATTTCTCTTCAGCTTTGGCGGGGTATGCAACAAGCTGCTGCCGTGGTCTGCGCTTGCGATCAACGGTGCGCGATGCACGGTCGGTCTGATCCCGCTGGCGATCTACATGGCGGTCAAGAAACATAAGCTCAGATTCAACCTTACAGTCGTGCTGGGCTCGGTATGCTTCCTCGGTGCGACGGCGCTGCTGATGCTTTCCACCAAGTTCACGTCCTCCGCGAATGCGATCGTTCTTCAATATACTGCTCCTGTGTTTATTATATTATATCATCTGATCTTCCGCAGGCAAAGACCAAAGAAGATGGATATCCTCACATGCGCGGCGGTTTTTATCGGGATCATCTTCTTCTTTGTGGAAGGAATGTCCAAGGGGACCTTCTTCGGCAATGCGATGGGGCTGCTCTCGGGCATCAGCTATGCGGGAGTATGCATGCTGAATACCTTTGAAAAGGGAGATTCGCTCTCGTCGATCTTCTTCGGCATGATCCTCTGCGTAGTAACGGGGCTGCCGTTCCTCTTCCGTGAGACGGATTTCTCCGCGAATACGCTGATGATCGCGGGATTCATGGGGATCTTCCAGATGGGATTGGGCTATACCTGCTTTAACCTGGGTCTCAAGAGTGCGCATCCCGTTTCTGTCAGCCTGATCTCGGGCATCGAGCCTATCCTGAATCCGCTGTTCGTTGCGCTGTTCTATCGCGATGACCTCGGTGTGCTCTCTGTGATCGGTGCGCTGATCGTGCTGGCGGCGGTGCTTTGGTATAACGTCGCGATGGCACGCCATCCGCAGGAAACTTGACAGAATTACTGAGATTTTATACAATAATATATTATAGGTTTTTACGGCAAAACCGATTTTATCGCGTTTTTAACAAAATACGAAGTCTTATAGAAATGTCACAAAGCGGTATCGCGGTGTGTAGATTGGGAGGAAAGATAAATGTTCAGAGTAGATTTAAATGCAGATGTCGGCGAAAGCTTCGGCGCATGGAAGATGGGTATGGATGCAGAGGTGCTGCAGCATGTATCGTCTGTTAATATTGCCTGTGGATGGCACGCAGGTGATCCGCTCTGCATGGACAAGACGATCGGTCTTGCACCCGAACGAGTAGGCATCGGTGCACACCCCGGTTATCCCGATCTGATGGGCTTCGGCCGCAGAAACATGAATGCTTCTCCTGCAGAGGTCAAGGCTTATGTAAAATATCAGCTTGGCGCATTCTATGCTTTCGCAAAGGCAAACGGCAGAACCATCCAGCATTGCAAGCCGCATGGCGCGATGTATAATATGGCAGGCAAGGATATCAAGCTTGCGATGGCGATCGCAGAGGCAGTCAAGGAATTCGACTCCGAGATCATCCTGATGGGTCTTGCGGGCAGCAAGATGATCGAAGCGGCTGAGACAGTCGGCATCAAGGCGGCAAGCGAAGTTTTCGCAGACCGCGCTTATGAAGAAGACGGTTCTCTCGTTGCACGCACCAAGGAAGGCGCGATGGTAACGGATGAAGAGCTCGCGATCGAACGCGTTGTCGGCATGATCAAGAACGGCACGGTCGAGGCGATCACGGGCAAGAT
>JAZRGP010000268.1:0-2141 GCA_045644225.1 Christensenellaceae bacterium
ACCGTTTCTGAAGCGCACGAGATTCTCGCAGGCGATTTTGACGATGCGCGTGAGCGTCACGGGCAGCTGGAAACCGCCGGAAACATGGGGCGTGATGATCGCATTTGCGGCATCCCAGAGCGGATGATCCTCGGGGAGAGGTTCGGGGTCGGTAACATCGATGAGCGCGCCGCCGAGCTTGCCTTCGTTCAGCAGTTCCGCAAGTGCGATGTTATCCACGAGCGTACCTCTGCCGACGTTGATGAGCACGCCGCTCTCCTTCATCTTCAGCAGGCGTTCCTTTGTGAAGAGACCTTCGGTATCCTGATATGCAGGGAGCGTCACTGCGACAAAGTCCATCTGCGGGAGCAGTTCATCGAGTGCATCCAGCTGATACAGTCCCTCGAGATATTCGGGCTTTTCCGTCTTGTGACGGCGGATGCCGTAGACCTCGCTGCCCAGCGCGTGCATGCGCTTCGCAAATTCGCTGCCGATATCACCGAGACCGACGACGAGCGTCTTGGAACCGTAGATCGAGGATACTCTGCCTTCGTTGTGCCAGATGTGCTGCTTCTGGTTGTTATGATATTTATTGAGGTTCTTGATGAGCATGAGGATCATGCCGATCATATGCTCAGAGATCGCGAGACCGTATGCGCCCGTTGCGTTCGTCAGCAGTGTGCCGGGCTTCAGGATGCCGGGCTTGGTGAAACCGTAGTTGCCTGCGCTGTTGAGCTGGACCCACTTGAGGTTTTCCGCAGCCTGAACGTATTTGTGGGAAACATTGCCGATGATGATGGTCGCGTCACGCGTTACATCTTCGTTTACGAGCTTGGGTTTTGTATATTCAATGGGGATCCCCGCCGCAGCTTCTGCGAGCATTTTCTTATGCTCTTCCGTTGCGGGAATGTTCACAAGTATTTTATCCATGTAAAATCTCCTAAAGTTTCTTAATTATATAATAATCGTCAAGCCCCCGTGTGTCAATTCTTTCCCAATAGATATGATTGACAAATCCATCCATCCGTGATACACTCAGCCCAAACAGAATACGGCATATTCTTCGGGGCAGGGTGAGATTCCCGACCGGCGGTACAGTCCGCGACCTTCCGTTATACGGGAGCTGACATGGTGCGATTCCATGACCGACAGTATAGTCTGGATGAGAGAAGAAGAAAGAGAGCATTCTGCGTTCTGCGGGATTTGTTCCTTTCCGTTTTTCCGGGGATATGCCCGGAAATTTTTATTTGGAGGACACTATGAACAATAAACCCGGTTCCAGCAGAAAAAGAACGCTCCTTATCAGCTACATGGCTGTGCTCACGGCACTCTCCATCGTGCTGATCGCCATCGCACACTTCCCCATCTTCCCTGCGGTAAGCTTCCTGGAATATGACCCCGGCGATATCCCCATTCTCCTCGCGGGATATATGCTCGGACCCATCCCCGGCATCCTCATCACGATCGCGGTATGCCTGATCCAGGCTTTCCTCATGGCAGGCAACGGTGTATACGGCATGCTTATGCACGTCATCGCGACAGGCACGCTGGTAACAGTTTCTTCTATCATCTATTCCCGCCACAGAACGAGAAAAGGCGCTGCCGTAAGCCTCGTTGCAGGCGCGCTCTCCATGACAGCGATCATGATCCCCGCAAACCTGATCTTCACGACGATGTTTATGGGCGTACCCACATCGATGGTATGGGAGCTGATGCCCTTTATCCTCGCTTTCAACGCGATCAAGGCATTCGGCAACTCTCTGGTCGTATACCTGATCTACAAACCGCTGAGACATATGCTCAATAACCATAATCTCTCCGTAAAATAAAATACGCAAAAAGAAAACCGCAGGTGTTGCACTCATGCAGCATTCTGCGGTATTATATATGGTAAGATAAAGCTCTTCCCACGGAACGGGCTTTCAAATAAACAGAAAGAAATTTTTGTATTGAACGAAACATATAAAACATCCTCCCCTGAGGAAACTTTCGCCGTCGGCAAAGCCCTCGCAGGGAAGCTGAAAGCAAATGATATCCTTCTTCTGGAAGGCGACCTCGGCGTCGGCAAGACCGTTTTCACAAAGGGACTTGCTGAAGGGCTGGGGATTTTGCGTACCGTAAAAAGCCCGACCTTCAACATCGTCAAGGAATACGAAGGCTCG
>JAZRGP010000269.1:0-3962 GCA_045644225.1 Christensenellaceae bacterium
TCAGAAGCAGGGAAATGCGATCGCACTGCAGGGTACGCCCAATATCGATGCGATCATGAATAAATATCCCCATACACTCATGAGTGCATCCGGTCTTTCCGTTGGTCTTCCCGATGGACAGATGGGCAACTCTGAGGTCGGCCATCTGAATATTGGCGCAGGCAGGATCGTATATCAGGATCTTACACGTATCACGAAATCTATCGAAGACGGGGATTTCTTTGAGAATCCCGAATTTATCGAAGCGATGGACAGTGCAAAGGAAAAGGGAAGTGCGCTGCACCTGCTGGGTCTGCTCTCGGACGGCGGTGTACACAGCATGACGACACATCTCTATGCGCTTGTCGAGATGGCAAAGCAGAGAGGTCTTGATAAGGCATATATCCATTGCTTCATGGACGGCAGAGACGTTCCGCCGAACAGCGGCAAGGATTACATCGTTGCACTCGAAAAGAAGCTCGCTGAGATCGGTCTCGGTGAGATCGCAGTAGTAAGCGGCAGATTCTATGCGATGGACCGCGACAACCGCTGGGACCGCGTAGAAAAGGCTTACCGTGCAATGGTATACGGCGAAGGCAGACAGATGGAATCCGCAGAAGAAGCGATGCAGGTTTCCTACGATAAGGAAGAATACGATGAGTTCGTCGAACCGACAGTGATCGTAAAGGACGGCAAGCCCGTCGCAACGATCAAGAGCGGTGACTCGGTAATCTTCTTCAACTTCCGTCCCGACCGTGCAAGAGAGATCACCCGTGCGCTGACACAGCCCGAATTTGACGGCTTCGAACGCACAGAGATGGACCTCAGCTATGTCTGCATGAAGCAGTATGATGCATCCTTTACGGGTCTTAAGGTTGCCTTTAAGCCCGAAACTCTGGATAATACGCTGGGCGAATATCTTGCGAAGCAGAATATCAAGCAGTTCCGTATTGCGGAAACAGAGAAGTATGCACACGTTACATTCTTCTTCAACGGCGGCGTAGAGCAGCCCAACGAAAACGAGGACCGTTATCTGATCCCGTCTCCCAAGGTTGCGACATATGACCTCCAGCCCGAGATGAGCGCTTACGAAGTAACGGAAAAGGCTTGTGAGCTGATCCGTGAGCAGGCATATGATGTCATGATCCTCAACTTCGCAAACCCCGATATGGTCGGTCATACAGGCGTGCTGGAAGCTGCTAAGACAGCGGTCAAGGCTGTTGACGAATGCGTCGGCAAAGTCATCAAGGCGATCGAAGAAGTCGGCGGTCAGGCGATCATCACTGCAGACCACGGCAATTCCGAGCAGCTGATCGACGTAACGACAGGCGGTCCGTTCACGGCTCATACGACAAATCTCGTTCCATTCGTCCTCGTCGGATGCGGCGATAAACAGCTGCGTGAGGACGGTATCCTCGCAGATATCGCGCCGACGATGCTTGAGATGATGGGACTGGAGCAGCCCAGGGAAATGACGGGTCGCTCGATGATCATTCAGTAACTATTTTGTCGGACAGAAGCGTCCGATAAGCGGGAAATACAACAAGAAACTGCATTTATGCAGAGAGACAGGAGGAATTTTAATATGGTTCAGTTGATTTGCGGTCCTAAGGGCAGCGGAAAAACAAAGAGTCTCATCGACATGGCAAACGCAGAGATCGGCGTAACAAAGGGTGACGTAGTATTCATCGACGACGATAAGCGTTATATGTATGACGTAAAGAGACAGATCCGTTTTGTCGACGTTACAGAATACTATGTTGATGGTGAAAACAGATTGTACGGTTTTTTGACCGGTATCCTCTCCTCTAACTTTGATATTACAGCGATCTATCTTGATGCGCTGATGCACATCGTCAAGAAGACTCCTGCTGAGCTGGAAGGCTTTATCAAGCAGCTCGCAGAAGTTATGGAAAAGCACAATGTCAAGCTCGTTGTGAACGTATCCAGCGAAGTTGACGAACTGCCCGAATCCATGAAGGCACTTGTGATCTGATAGAGGATCAATTCGGTTTAAACCAGTTTTTTATATCAGCCGGCGTGATTTTCGCGTCGGCTAAATACGATTTTTCAGATATTTGGGAGGAACTATGCTTCTTTTAAGCACTCGGAATGCAGCAAATGTTATTGACCCGCTTTCGGCGGTATTGAAGGGAATTGCAGAGGATGGCGGTCTGTTTGTACCGTCTGCTTTTCCGACTTTTACGTGGAAACAGATCAACGCGATGAAGGACATGAAATATGACGAGATCGCGGCAAATATCCTCGGAATGTACTTTGATCTGGATGCGGACAAGCTGAAGAAGATGATGCACGATGCATATGCTTCCTTTGATACGGAAGAGGTCGTTCCGATCCGTCAGATCGGTGACAGAGAATTCGTTCTGGAGCTCTTCCACGGTCCTACGATCGCATTTAAGGATATGGCGCTGCAGGTGCTTCCGCGCCTGATGAGCGAGGCGATCAAGGCAAACGGTCTCGGCAAGGATGTCCTCATCCTGACGGCGACATCCGGCGACACGGGCAAGGCTGCTCTTGAAGGCTTCAAGAACGTAGCAGGTACGCGCATCGTGGTATTCTATCCCGAAGACGGTGTATCCGATATGCAGAAGCTGCAGATGATCACGCAGGAAGGCAACAACACGCATGTTTCCGCTGTTCGCGGCAACTTCGACGATGCACAGACAGGCGTAAAGAACGTATTCGCAGATGAAAAATTTGCAGAACAGCTCTCCACGCTCGGCTATGTATTCTCTTCCGCAAACTCCATCAACTTCGGTCGTCTTGCACCGCAGATCGTTTACTACGTTTACGGCTACGTTCAGCTGATGAAGCAGGGCGTGATCCGCGAAGGCGATCCCATCAACGTTTGCGTACCGACGGGCAACTTCGGCAACCTGCTTGCTGCTTACTATGCTAAGCGCATGGGTCTGCCCATCAAGAAGCTCATCTGCGCATCCAACAAGAACAACGTTCTTACAGACTTCTTTGATTCCGGTATGTACTTTGCAAACCGTGAATTCTTCAAGACAACATCTCCCTCGATGGACATCCTCATCTCCAGCAACATCGAACGTCTGGTATTCGAGGAAGTCGGCAGAGATGCAGCGCTGACCTCTGAACTCATGGATGAGCTCAAGAAGAACGGCTCCTATAACATGCCCGACGGCGTTCGTTCGCATCTTGCGGAGAACTTCTATGCGGACTTCTGCGATGACTCCCGCACGATGTCCACGATCAAGCGTATTTACGAAACAGAAAAATACGTTATGGATACGCATACAGCAGTTGCACAGACTGTATATGATAAATATCTTGAGAACACAAATGACCATACGCCTACGCTCCTCGCATCCACTGCAAGCCCCTATAAGTTTGCACAGGATGTCGTAAAGGCACTGACAGGCGAAATGATCGAAGATGCATTTGCGGCAGCTGAAGAGCTCGAAAGACTCAGCGGCGTTAAGATCCCGCGTGCGATCTCCGATCTTAAGAGAAAGTCCGTCCGTCATAAGAGCGTCTGCGAAAAGAACGAGATCGGTCAGGCTGTGGTTAATTTCGTCGATTGGATCGACTGATGGAGAAAATAGTTATGGATGAAATGAAAACGATATTCAGCGGCATTCAGCCCTCCGGTATCCTGACACTGGGTAACTACCTCGGTGCGGTAAAGAACTGGGCTGACCTTCAGAATCAGTTTAACTGCTATTACTGTGTTGTCGATATGCACGCGATCACAGTTCGTCAGACACCTGCTGATCTGAGAAAGCGCTGTGCGGATACGCTTGCACTGATCCTTGCGGCAGGCGTTGATCCCGAACAGAACACGGTATATATCCAGTCCCACGTGCCCTGCCATGCAGAGCTTTCCTGGGTACTCGGCTGCTATACATACATGGGCGAAGTCAACAGAATGACGCAGTTCAAGGACAAGAGCGCAAAGCATGCGCACAATATCAACGCAGATCTTTACACATACCCCG
>JAZRGP010000270.1:0-2047 GCA_045644225.1 Christensenellaceae bacterium
CTTCCGCCTGTCGAAGAATACGAAGAACTCGAACAGAAGGAAGTCGGCGTCGGTCTCGTATCCTCCTTTTTTGTCGAGGCTGAGAACGCTCTTGCCGACTGCGAAGACCGCTCCGCATTCCGCCATGTTTCCATCGCATGCGGCACGGATATCGCTCCGCTCATGCAGGATTTCACACGCAAGTGCGCGGAGAAACTCGGTATGCAGATCGATGTGTATCCCATCGTCAATGATTTCTTCGGTCGTTCCATCACGATCTCGGGGTTGATGACGGGCAGAGACATCATCGCGCAGCTGAAGGATAAGGATCTCGGGGAACGTTTGTTCTTTACGAAATCCGCTATGAAAGAATTTGAGAGTGTTTTCCTCGATGGGATTACACTTTCCGAAATATGTGATATACACAATGTAACAGCAGTCCCCGTCCCCGTCGACGGCTGGTGTTTCATCGATGCATTATCAGGTTTAGAGGTGAATTATGACTGAACAGATCGTTGCGATCGTCGGCAGACCGAATGTCGGCAAATCCACTTTTTTCAATAGACTCTGCGGCGGCAGAACTGCCATCGTTGAGGATACTCCCGGTGTAACAAGAGACCGTATCTTCGGTGATACGGAATGGCTGAACCATAAGTTCACGCTCGTCGACACAGGCGGTATCGAACCCGAAAGCGAAAATACCATTTATGTACAGATGCGCCGTCAGGCTGAGCTCGCGATCGAAGCTGCCGACGTCATCCTCTTTTTCGTTGACGCAAAGAGCGGCCTCGTCGCAGCGGATTATCAGGTTGCCGATATGCTCCGCCGCACAGACAAGCCCGTCATTATCGCAGTAAACAAAGCGGACAACCCCGAGGACGAGCAGGCTCTTTATGACTTCTACGCACTCGGTATCGGTGATATTTTCCCGATCTCCTCTTCTCAGGGTCTCGGCTTCGGTGAACTCCTCGACGCGATCGTCAGCCACTTCCCCGAACCTTCCGCAGATGACGATGAAAACGATGCGGACAAGCCCCTCTCCATCGCTCTCGTCGGCAAGCCCAACGTCGGCAAATCCTCGCTTACGAACCGCATCCTCGGCGAAGACCGCTCCATCGTTTCCAACATCCCCGGAACGACCCGCGACGCGATCGATACGCCTTTCGAACTCGACGGTCAGAAGTATATCATTATCGATACCGCAGGTATGCGTAAGAAATCCCGTATCGACGACGGTTCCATCGAACGTTACAGCGTTATCCGCTCTCTGATGGCTGTCCGCCGTGCAGATGTCTGCCTCGTTCTTATCGATGCAGAAGAAGGCATCTCCGAGCAGGATGTCAAGATCGCAGGCTATGTCCATGAAGAAGGCAAGCCCGTCATCATCGTCGTAAACAAATGGGATGCGATCGAAAAAGACACGCACACCATCGAAAAATACACCAAGGATCTGAATACAGACCTTGCGTTCATGCCCTATGCGCAGAAGATCTTCATCTCCGCTAAGAGCGGTCTCCGTGTGACCAAGCTCTTCCCGATGATCCTCTCGGCTTATGAGAACGCTTCTCGCCGTATTTCCACAGGCCTCTTAAATGACTGCATCCGTGAGGCGATCACAGCCTCTGAGCCGCCTACAGACCACGGCAGACGCCTCAAGATCTATTATGCGACACAGGTTTCCGTGCTTCCGCCTACCTTCGTTCTCTTCGTGAACGATGCTAAGCTCATGCACTTCTCCTATAAGCGCTACCTCGAAAATTATCTGCGCAAAACTTTTGAATTTTCCGGCACACCGATCCACATAATAATCAGAGAAAAAACGGAAGAAAAAGGAGAATAATAAATGCAGATCCTGATTTATGCTGCCACGGTTATCGGCGCATATCTCTTTGGCAGCATCTCGCCCGCTATCATCATTTCAAACACCCTTGCACGCAAGGATGTCCGTAACTACGGCAGCGGTAATGCAGGCGCGACCAATATGCTCCGCACATTCGGTCCCGTGCTCGGCGCACTCACCTTCATCCTCGATATCATCAAGGGTGCGGTCGTTGCGCTGCTCTGAGAA
>JAZRGP010000271.1:0-5576 GCA_045644225.1 Christensenellaceae bacterium
ATCATTATTTTAGAAGTGTTTTTATGTTTCATAATAACTCCAGAAGTTTGCTGCTATTATTATAAAATGATGTCAGATTTTGGTCAACAATAAAAGCTGGAGATGCTGAGAAGGGGAGTTAACAGATAAAGAAAAAACCACGCTTAAAAGCGTGGTTTTACTTTGGCAGGGGAAGAGGGATTCACTCCGACGGCTTTGCCGTCTATCATGCCTAGTCGGTCTGCTTCATCGCTCCGCGCGCATCCCAACTGTTCGAATCCTCCGATCTTTTTGCCAAAGCAAAAAACCACGCTTAAAAGCGTGGTTTTACTTTGGCAGGGGAAGAGGGATTCGAACCCCCATGAACGGTTTTGGAGACCGTCATCCTGCCGTTGGATGATTCCCCTGCGACAACATAAGCTATTATAATACATCGATCTTGGTTCGTCAAGTAAAATATCTTGATTTTTATTTCAAATTCAAGTAAGCTATTTGAAAAGAACGAAAGGAAACTCTATGAAGACAGTTCAGATATATACAGACGGCGCCTGCTCGGGCAATCCCGGTCCCGGAGGATGGGGCGCTGTGCTGATCTATAAAGAAACAAAAAAGGAAATGAGCGGTTACGATCCTGAAACCACAAACAACCGCATGGAGCTGCTCGCGGCGATCAAGGCGCTCGATGCACTGAAAGAACCCTGCAGAGTGGAACTCTATACAGACAGTGCGTATCTCTGCAACGGATTCAGCAAAGGCTGGATCTATAACTGGAGCAGAAACGGCTGGAAGACCTCTCAGAAAAAGCCTGTCGAGAACCGCGAAATGTGGGAAAGCCTGCTCGCACATTCGAGAAAGCATGAGATCATCTGGAACAAGGTCAAGGGTCATGCAGATAACGAACTCAATAACCGCTGCGACGAACTGGCAACGGGTGAGATCAAAAAGAACAGATAAAAACAGGGGACAGATCATTCTGTCTCTTTTCTTTTGCAGCGGATCCCCAAAACCCCGTTACGGGTTTATGAATATTAGTTGACAGTGATTTGACGAGATAGTATGATTTAGACATGGATACGATTATGAAAAACAAAATTGCAAAAAAGATCAAAGATTTCCGTCTGCCCGAATACCGCGAGCTGCCGAACGTCGGTCTTTATCTGGATCAGGTAACAAAATATATCAACAGTTTTCTTGCGCCGCTCGGGTGCATGGAGATCACTCCTTCCATGGTCAGCAACTACGTGAAAAAAGGCGTGATCGATTCTCCCGTGAAGAAGCTTTATTATGCTGAGCAGATCGGCTATCTCTTTTTTGTAAGCATCGCAAAAAACGTGCTTACGATCGAGAATATCAACAAGCTTATCTCCCGTCAGCGCGGCATCTATGATGCAGAGACCGCTTATACATACTTCTGCAGTGAGCTTCAGAACGTATTATGGTACATCTGCGGGCTCAAAGACGAAATGGAGCAGATCGGCAGCATGAAGAACTCCGAAGTCAAGATGATCTTCCGCAGCGTGATCATCTCCGCATCGCATATCATCTTCCTGAGCTCCTGTTTTGATCAACTGAATCTCGAGGAATAACCGATCAGAAACAGCGGCGTAAATTACGCCGTTTTTTTATAGTTTTCCATCTTGCATTCTTTTCTTATATGTTGTAGAATGTTAAAGGTTGTAACCGATTACATCACTTTTGTGTCGGCAAATATACGATTTTGGAGGAAACCAATGCTTAAAACTGATTTTACGGGTCGTGTTGCTGTGATCACTGGCAGCGGCTGCGCTCTCGATGCAGCGCTTGTTAAAGCGTTTGCTGATAACGGTGCTAAGGTAGCACTTTGCTGCAAGCCCTCGGAAAGACCTTCTTCCGAAGCTCTCGCAGGCTGTGCAAATAATGTAAAGATCTTTGATCTTGATCTCTCTAACTTTGCTTCTATTGCAGGTACATTCGCAGAAGTTATGAATGCTTTCGGCAGAGTAGACGTTCTCGTCAACAACCCCATGGGTGCTTTCGTCGATACAGAACGCGTTCCGCTTCACGAAACAGACCTCAATAAATTCATCAGCGTTACAAACGAATGGTTCAAGGGTATGATGCGCTTCTCCAAGCTCGCAGCAGGTCAGATGCGTGAGCAGATGAAGGGCAGCATCGTAAACGTTATGTCTATCCGCGGTATCACAGCTGTTGCTGATCAGTCCATCACAGTTGGCGTTTCCGCAGGTATCCACGGCATGACAAGAATGTGGGGCGTTGAAATGCGCGACTGGAACATCCGTGCAAACGGTATCGCAGTAGGCGTTCTCGAAGACGAACCCGCTCTCGAATGCGGCGATGCAGTTCGCTTCAGCCACGGTAACGTTAAGCGTCCCTGCACAGCTGAAGAAGCTGCTGCAGCTGTTGTTTTCCTCGCAAGCGACGCTGCTTCCTACATCACAGGTACAGTAGTTCCCGTTGACGGTGGTATCACAGCCGGCTCCGCGAGAAGCTTCTAAGGAGGTAAGACTATGAAAAAAGTAGATCGTACAACAGCAACTATTAAAGAAATCTACACGGGCGAATATGGCTACGGTATGGAATACAATGCACTCCGCGCTGACCTCAACGGCCGCGTTGCTCTCGTAACGGGCGGCACAGGCATGATCGGCGGTGCAGCTGCTATCAGACTCGCTGAAAGCGGCGCAAACGTAATCATCTGGGGCACAAAGATCGATAAGGGCCAGGAAATGGAAGCTAAGCTTAAGGCGATCAACCCCAAGTGCAAATTCGACCGCATCGACCTCAACAACTTCGATGACGTAAAAGCAGGTATCGACCGCATCGTTGAAGAATTCGGCACGATCGACATTCTCTTCGCAAATGCAGGCTCCAACTGGGGCAACAGAAAGCCTCTTCCGGATTACGACGAAAACCTCTACGACATCAACATCGACGTTAACCTCGTTTCCGGTACGATGCTCCTCTGCCAGCTCGTTCTGCCGATCATGATCAAGGCAAACAAGGGCAGCATCATCCTCACAAGCTCTATCTGCGGTCAGGCAGGTCTTATGAGACAGAGCGGTTTCGTTGCATCCAAGTTCGCAATGAGCGCACTCACAAAGTCCATGGCTCTCGAATACGCGAAGTACAACATCCGCGTTAACTGCCTGCAGCCCGGTTCCGTTCCTCAGCCCGAACAGAAGCTCAACGTTCTCTGGGATACAGTTGATTTCGACGATTACGATTCCAACTACAAGAACCCCGACAGCTTCGTATTCGACATCGCTGCAAGACGCCCCGGTCATCCTATGGACCAGGCAGGTATCGTTGTATACTTTGCATCCGACGACGCAAACTACACAACAGGTCAGTGCATCAGCGTTGACGGCGGCTGGACATGCGGCCTCTCCGGTGAATATTGATCAATTATGGAACACAGTCATTTCGGCTGTGTTCTTTCTTTTCCAATTCTTATGTGCAGTTGACATCTATGCGAAAATAATTTATAGTATAGTAGTATGATTATGGGATTTTATGCAGTTTCATAACATTCTAATTTGTTCATCGCAGTGTCGTCCGATGCTGCGGAAAGAGGAGTTCAGACATATGGATATTTTTGAGCTTTATCGCCGCGTCATGAATAAGATAAAGCTGTTCGTTTTATACTGGAGACGCATCGTTTTTGTGCGGAATCACTTCAAAGTGCCGTTCTTCACAAAGCTCCGCGCAAACATCTTCGGAGGATTTCTCGCGGATCAGTGGGCGCTCTATGAGCTCGACGGCAAGAAGAAAAAAGAATACCTCTCGGAATTCGACTGGTACAGATCCCGCTACATCAACGAGCCCTTTGACTACATGCTCAATAACAAGGTCATCACAACGGAAGTTCTGCGTCAGTATATCCGCGTTCCCGAACTTCTCGCAGTTGACAGCAAAGGCATCGTCACCGATCTGAACGGTTCTCCCATGAATACCGATGACATCCTCGCGATCATCAGAAAGCAGGGTGATACGATCATCAAGCCTTTCGCAAAAGGCAAGGGCATCGGTGTTCACAGACTTTCCTACGACGGAGAGAATTACGGGATCGATACAAAACCCGCAGAAGAAGCTGCCGTACGCAAGATCCTCGAAAAGCACAAAGACTGGTACCTTTCCGAAGTCGTCAGTCAGCACGCTTACGCAGACGGTATCTACGATCAAACGGTCAATACCATCCGCATGATCACAATGAAAGACCCCGCAACGGGGCTTCACAAGGTCTTCTTCGCAGTACAGCGCGTCGGCACGCAGGATACCATTCCCGTAGATAACGCAAGTCAGGGCGGTCTCGTATGCAAGATCGACCTCGAGACAGGCAGACTCTCTCACGGACGCAGCCTGCACAACAGCGTCGTCTATGATACGCATCCCGATTCCGGTATCCGTTTCGAAGATGTCGTCATCCCCGAATGGGAAGAGATGAAGGCGGAGGTCCTCGCACTTGTAAATCATTTCCCGTATCTGCACTTTGTTGCATGGGATGTCATCAAGCTTCCCGACGGTACAAACTGTATCATCGAAGCAAATACATCCTCGGGTGTAAATATCATTCAGCTCTGGGGCGGCCAGAGAAACGGCGAACTCGGTGATTTCTATCGTCATTACGGCGTGATCAAATAACTATACAGACAGACTAATTTTCAAGGAGAATACAATACATGAAGGTTGCAATGTTAGGAGCCGGCAACGGTGGCTGCGCAGTAGCTGCTGATCTTTCCATCAAGGGTCATGAGGTTACTTTAATCAAGACATCGAATTCCATGCACAATGAGAATTTCCAGCATCTGATCGATCATAACGGTGAGATCTCCATCTGGGAAAAAGGCGAAACGACAACAACACGTATCAGCAAGGTTACAACGGATCTTTCCGAGATCTCCAACGTTGAACTCATCATCATTTACATCCAGACCGGTTATCACGAAGAACTGATCAAGCGCATCAAGCCCTATCTCGTTAAGGATCAGATCATCATCGTTAACCCCGGTTATTTCTCTACGGCTTACTTCCTCAAGCATTGTCCCGTTGACGAACTCAACCTGACAGTCATCGAAGCAACAAGCTCCTTCATCGACTGCCGTATCGCTGCTCCCGGTCAGATCAGAGCAGGCTTCAGAAACGTCAGAAACCCCATCGGTGTATATCCTGCACGCAGAAGCAAGGAAATGGAAGAAAAGCTCGCTTGCCTCGGCTTCCATCTCCATGCATGGACAACTGTAGAAGTTGCGCTCCATAACCCCAACCTCATCGTTCACACAGTCGGCGCGATCATGAGCATTCCGCGTATCGAAAAGACACACGGCGATTACGTCATGTATCATGAAGTATATTCCGCAGATAACCACAGCGTATTCAATCTCCTGGAAGCACTCGATAACGAAAAGATGAACGTGATCGAGGCGCTCGGCTGCCCGCGTATGTGCTATTTCGATGCTGCAAAGTTCAGAAACGCACTCGACCCCAACTATGATGCAAAGCAGTCCTTCCTTGACTACGCAGCAATGCCCACAAGAGCAAAGGGCCCCATCATCGTTGACAGCCGCTATATTACAGAAGACGTTCCCGAAGGTCTCGTA
>JAZRGP010000272.1:0-1756 GCA_045644225.1 Christensenellaceae bacterium
ATTCTGTATATGGATCAGCTGCTGACCGCATTTGAGAACGATCCTTCCGAAGACAACGCGCTGGAGCTTGTGTATAACTATATGGATATCTTCGGTGACTCCGAATTTTCGGATGAAGAAAAGCAGACCGAGATCCGCAAATATTTCCCCGATATCGATGCGGCATATCAGAAGGCGCTGGAGGCGCTGCCCGAGGTCGATGTCGAGGCGCTGCACGACAATCTGAAGAAGATCGAGGAAGCGCTCGCGCAGAAGGATGTCGACCTGCTGAAGAAAGCAACGGAGGAATTCCAGGAACTCACGGTCATGATCAGCCTGATGGAGGAAGCGGATTTCGCGGAACTCGCTGAGCTGATCGGCGCCGCAGATGCGGAAGAGGCTGTCTATGAGCTGCTTGCGGTCCTCAGCAATGCGGATATCGCGCTGACGGCTGTGGAGCTCGTCGAGGAATACAAAGCGGACCCCAATGCGGTGAATACCGAGGCGCTGATCTTCTTTTATGAGATGATCTTCGCGGATCCCGATTACGAAGACGAGGATGCGAGAGCGATCGTCCGCGGGTTCTGTCCGGATATCGATGCGCTCTATAAGGCGGCAACGGAACCCGAGGCGGATGGCGGCGGGGAAGAAGGTCCCGCAGGAGATGGCGAGGAAGAAGGCGACCCCAATATTCCGCAGACGGGCGATGACAGCGCTCTTGCGGCATTTGTGCTGATCGCACTGATGGGTGCGGCAGGCGCAGTGCTTCTCGTTAGAAAGATAAAAGCAAAAGAATAACACGAAATGATGACGAAAAGAGCCGTATCTGCGGCTCTTTTTTCATGATGTGCAAAATCCTGCAAAAAAATGAAATTTTCCTGTTGTTTGATGCGGCAGGGTTGTGATACAATGAGAAAAACAGTGAAAAAACGATTTTTTAAACTGTTTTAATGCGGAATGAATGAATTTGAAGAATGAGGAAACGCTGATGAGAAGCAGAATAAATCGATTCGCGGCTCTGTTGCTGAGTTTTCTTCTTGCAGCGGCGCTGCTGACAGGCTGCGCGGACGGCAAGGAAAAGCTCTCGGGCAGGATCGCTCATATTTACGGCGGCACCCTGCTGATCGCGGGCGATGACGGCGAATTGTATTTTGCGGCGATCGGCGATGCAGAGACGGACGGTGTGAAACTCGCGGCAGGGCAGTATGCGGAGATGGAATACCGCGGAGGGCTCAAGGAAACATATCCCGCGGAGATCATCGACCTCGAGAAGATCATGCTGACGGGCGAGGAGAGCAACATCATCGATCTGTATCTCAATATTTCAAAGGAAGCGATCGGCGACCTTGAGCCGCAGTGGATCGCATACGATTTCTCGGAGACGGATCATCTGACTGCGGCGGAGCAGCAATCCGTCGGGTATATCCTCTGGACGGAGATGGATGCCGAGCCGTATTACGGTACGGAAGAAGAGCTGCAGGAGCAGGGCGTGCTGACGGAGATGAACCGAAGCGGCGCATACCTCCGCGGCGGATGCATCCTGCGCTATCTGCGGAGCGAAGAGGATCCGCAGCAGCTGACCGTAAAGATCATGAGAAACGCGGATACCGAAGGAACGCTGGTCTATCGGCTCGCTGAGAACGAAGGCGAGTGGACGGCGGAGCTCCTCGAGACATCCGCGGAATAAAAAAACCGCCCTTGCGGGCGGATGATCTCAGAGTGCGGAGAACTCGATCTCCAGCCAGTCGAAATCAACGGATTCGATGAAATCGGCAGG
>JAZRGP010000273.1:0-6239 GCA_045644225.1 Christensenellaceae bacterium
GTCCTTATCGAGGAGGATGGAGTAACCCTGCTTTGTGATGAGCAGGAGGTTCTTTGCCTTAGTGAGCGGCTGTGCGTAGAAGAGTCTGTCCTTATCGCGGAGACCGCATGCGGAGATGACCTTCTTCTTGGTATCGAATTCCTTCGCATCTGTGATCTTTAAAAGACCGCATTCGGAGACTGTGAGCAGGTCTGCAGAGAGATCCTTGGTGAAGAGGACGACCTTTTCGTCCTTCTGGAGTCCTGCGAGGAGGGAATTCAGCGGGCTGCCGCTTTCCTTGTATTTCGCTTCCTTGATGCTCTCGACGGGCAGTGTATAGAGATTGCCGCGTGTCGTGAAGAGCATGATCTTATCGGCTGTCGTAGCCTCGATGATATCCTGAGGCTTGTTGCGTTCTTCGGGTTCGCCGCTCTGTCCGCCGAGGGTAAATGCCTTGGGCGTCATGCGCTTCAGATGACCTGCCTTGGTGCGGATGACGACACAGTCTTCGACGGCCTTGAATTCCTGAACGTCGATGACGACCGCCGCGCTCTCTGCGGAGATCTGCGTGCGGCGCTTGTAGCCGTAGCTGGATTTGATCTTCTTGATCTCATCGATGATGACACCGTCGAGTTTCTCGCGGGAGGCGAGGATCTCGTTCAAGTATGCCAGCAGATCGAGGACTTCCTGATATTCGCGCTTGAGCTCATCGATCTCGAGCTGAGTGAGCTTTGCAAGACGCATATCGAGGATCGCCTGCGCCTGAACACCGGTGAGGTCGAGGTGTTCCATGAGTTTCTGCTTCGCGACTCTCGTGTTCTCCGAAGAACGGATCAGCTTGATGACGAGGTCGATATTCTGTACTGCGATGATGAGACCTGCGAGACGGTGTTCGCGTTCCTGCGCCTGCTCGATATCATAGCGGACGCGGCGCGTTACGACTTTACGCTGGTATGCGATGTAATAGTCGAGGATCTGGAGCAGACCGAGCTGCTTGGGCTGACCTTCTGCGATCGCGACCATGTTGATGCCGTATGTGACCTGCAGGTCGGAATATTTGAAGAGGCAGTCGAGCATCTTCTTTGCGTCGGTGCCTTTCTTGAGTTCGATAACGGCACGGATGCCCGTACGGTCGGTTTCGCTGCGGATCGCATCGATGCCTGCGAACATATCTTTTTTGGTTTCGCGGAGCGTCTGGATCTTGCGGAGCATCGCAGATTCGCGGACTTCATAGGGGAGTTCCGTGATGACGATAAGGGGTTTGCCGCTCTTGGTCTGCTCAAAGGATGTCTTTGCGCGGAGCGTGATCTTGCCGCGACCCGTTTTATAAGCGGTCTCAAGCTCGTCGAGACCCAGCAGGATACCGCCTGTGGGGAAGTCGGGAGCCTTGACGTATTTCATGACTTCGGAAAGCCCGCATCTGGGGTTTTTCATGCGGTGGACGACGCCATCGATGACCTCGCCGAGGTTATGCGGCGGGATGTTCGTCGCGAGACCGACTGCAATACCCGACGCGCCGTTGACGAGCAGGTTAGGGTAGCGGGAGGGCAGGATCTGCGGTTCCTTGGCATCGTCGGAGAAGTTCAGCTGAAAGGGAACTGTATCCTTGTCGATGTCGCGGAGCATCTCCATCGCGATGGGTGCGAGACGTGCTTCGGTATAACGCATTGCCGCGGGACCGTCGCCGTCGATGGAGCCGAAGTTGCCCTGACCGTCGATCAGCGGGATGCTCATGGAGAAATCCTGCGCCATACGAGCGAGGGCTTCGTAGATACTGCTGTCGCCGTGGGGATGGTATTTACCCATCGTTTCACCGACGATCTTCGCACATTTCTTGTGCTTGGAGGTCGGGTTGATGTTCATCTCATGCATGGAGAAGAGGATTCTGCGCTGAACGGGCTTCAGACCGTCTTCTACGCGGGGAAGCGCTCTCTCAAGGATGACGTGCTCCGCATAGGGCATGAAGCAGTCGTGCATGACATCCGCAAACGAAGTGGTAACGATATCTGCATATTCTTTTTTCATGTGTCAGTACCTCCGTTTGCTCAGATCTTCGCCTTGAAGTTATCTTTTTTGTTGAAGTTTGCGTATTCGCTGATGTATGCCTTTCTCGGTTCGACGGCATCGCCCATGAGTGTGGATACGATCTGATCCGCAGATGCGGCATCATCCAGCGTTACCTGCAGCAGCACACGGTTTTCGGGATTCAGCGTGGTCTCCCAGAGCTGCTCGCTGTTCATCTCGCCGAGACCCTTGTATCGCTGAACGTCGCAGCCTCTGCCGAGCTCTTCCTTTGCCTTCTGCAGCTGTTTTTCGGTATGTGCATAGCGGATCTGCTTGCCCTTCTTAACACCGTAGAGCGGCGGCTGAGCGATGTAGACATGTCCGCATTTAACGAGTTCGCGGTAATAGCGGAAGAAGAATGTGAGCAGGATGGTACGGATATGTGCGCCGTCCTGGTCGGCATCCGAGAGGATGATGATCTTATGATATTTCAGGTTTTCGATATTGAAGCTCTTGTCGAAGCCTGCGCCGAGGGCTGTGATGATGGAGCGGAATTCCTCGTTTGCGAGGACCTGCTCGATGTTTTTCTTTTCGACGTTGAGCGGCTTGCCGCGCAGCGGAAGGACCGCCTGGAAGCGTCTGTCTCTGCCCATCTTGGCAGAGCCGCCTGCGGAGTCGCCCTCTACGATAAAGAGCTCGTTTTCTTCGTATTTTCTGCCTGTGCATGCGGAGAGCTTGCCGACCAGCGGAGCAGCGTCAGCCTTGCTCTTGTCACGGGCGAGTTTCTTTGCTTTCTTTTCTGCGATGCGCACCTTTGCTGCGGTGATCGCCTTTTCGCAGACTTTGGTAACGATCTGTGCGTTATTGAGGTTGCCGAAGAAGAGGGAGAGCTTCTCCTGAACGAATGCATCGACCGCTGTTCTTGCTTCGGAGTTGCCGAGGCGCGTCTTTGTCTGACCTTCGAACTGAACTTCTTTCATCTTCAGCGAGATGATCGCTGTGAGACCTTCGCGGTAGTCCTCGCCTTCGAATGTGAGCTTTTCCTTGACTGCCTGCGCGTTGTTCTTGATGATCTCGTTCATGATCTTCGTGAGCGCGATCTTGAAGCCTGTTTCGTGCATGCCGCCTTCGGGAGTGGGGACATTGTTGACGAAGGAATAGATGTTTTCCGTATCCGTATCGGTATACTGCATCGCGATGGAGATGAGGATGCCGTTCTTTTCGCCTTCGAGCATGATCGGCACGGGATGCAGCAGTGTCTTATCACGGTTGAGGTCCGCAAGGTAGTCCGAGATACCGCCGGAATAGCAGTAGGAGACGGTCTTGGGCTTTTCGCCGCGCTTATCTGTGAAGTTTACTGTAATACCCTTTACGAGGAATGCAAGTTCCTTCAGTCTGCGGGATACCTTCTCGAAATGCAGATCAAGGTCATCGAAAACCTCTTCATCGGGGAGATAGGTGATGCGGGAGCCGCGCTTGTTGCTGTCTCCGACGATGTGCAGAGGCTCTGTGGGTTCACCTGCATGGATATCGCCCTGATCGTCCACGAATGTGATATATTTCTGTAAGTAATGCTTGCCGTTCTGGAAAACCTCCGCGATCAGCCATTTCGAGAGTGCGTTGACGACGCTCGCACCGACGCCGTGAAGACCGCCCGAAAATGCATAAGCAGCATTGTCGAATTTACCGCCTGCATGCAGCTGCGTAAAGACGACTTCAACGCCCGAGATCCCGAGGTCGGGATGGATGCCCGTGGGGATACCTCTGCCGTTGTCCTCGACGGTAACGCTGCAGTCTTCGTTGATGGTGATATCGATTTTATCTGCATAGCCGTTTGCAGCCTCGTCCATGGCATTGTCAACGATCTCCCAGAGCATGTGGTGCAGACCACGGGAGCCTGTGGAGCCGATGTACATGCCCGGACGCTTGCGTACGGGAGCAAGACCGGTTAAAACGTGCAGATCCGATGCGGTATAGGTTTCAGACATACTTCAAAAAATCCTTTGTCTATAGTTTCTTTCAATTTATAATTATACCATATTTTGCGGTACCATATCAAGCGGTCAGCAACAAAAAAGGTACGGTGTTTTACACCATACCTTGTGTTTTTTTATGCGATTTTTCAGGATTTCTGCGATGCGAGGAATTCCTGCGGAGTATTGTAGTCCTGCGTATCGTCCGCGATCGTGATAAAATGCGGGCCGATCTGCTTGACGTCGAATTCCAGACCGGCATAGGACTGATATACCTGCCAGCCCTTGCAGCCCTTGATCGTGCCGTCGAGGAAGAGCTTGCGGACGTTTTCCATATGCTGCCTGAAGCAGTCGGCACGGCGGATCTTGATCGCAACGATGGACTTGTTATTTCCGAAGAAAAGCAGTTCATCCGTGGGCGCATCGAGGATGGTCTTTACGGAGGATTCCGTATAGTAAGTATCGCCATAGAGGAAGCAGATATCATCCTCGATCAGCTCTGCGGTGAAGCGATCGATCTCGAGGACGTTGTTTTTCGGTTCGTAGCGGCGGGCATGCTCGACCTCGTAGCGAGGGTCGTGGCTGGTGATGATGATCTCGCCCTGCGGATCAGCCTCATGCAGCAGGCGGACGGTGCGTGCGAGCAGAGTTTCGCCGTCGATTTTCAGCAGATGCTTCGGAATATTGCCGTAATTGTTCCAGCGTGTTCCGCTGCCGTCTGCCATGATGATGTATTTCATATCGGTTCTCCTGAGAGATTATTTCAGATTGCTGATGACGGTCTCCGCGAGGCGGTCTGTGCAGGAACCGACGCAGTCGGGGAGGTATTTTTCGCGGTAACGGTCGAGCGCAGGCTGATCGTATTCCATGTTCATGAGCGTCAGGACGAGGTCCTTTGCGGAGTGGAAGGAGCAGGTCGGCATGGAGTCGAAGGGACTTACGTTGAGACCGTTCTGTTCGTTATATGCTTCGTAATCGAAGAGGTAATAATACGTCTTTTTATTGAGGACAGCCGCTTCCACTGCAATTGCGGAATAGTCTGTGATGAGGTGATCACAGACTGCGAGCAGGTCGATCGCCTTGAACTCGGGGCAGAGGTATACGCCTTCGCGGTCGCAGTCGATCTGCTGATTGGGATGTCCCTTGATGATCAGGTCGTATTTGCTGAAGTCGATGTGCTCGAGCAGCTCCTGCCAGTTGAGCTCCATTCCTCTGCGGAAGGTCGGCGCATAGAGGATGGTCTGCTTTTTCGCAAACTGCGGATATGCCGCGAGGACTTTTTCGCGGTTTGCCTGCTCTGTCGCAAGCAGATGGTCGAGACGCGGCAGACCGATGTTGAGGAGCTTATCCTCGGTGGTATTGAAGGAAGCGCAGTAATAAGGATTCCATGCCTTGCCGCCTGCGATGATGATATCGTAGTTTTTGTGCATGCAGAGCTGCTCTGCCGTTTCGCTGCTTCTGCCGCCGGGTTTATCGAGCGTCTGATAGCCGGACTGCTTGATCTTGCCGACCGCGTGCCACATCTGGATGACGGTCAGGCTCTTTTTATGATTCAGGATCGAGACCGCGGGCCAGTATGCATCCAGCACGCATACACTTGATGTAGAGAGGTGATACATGCTGCGCAGGATGTCCATCGCAAAGCCGAACATGCCCTGCTTGCTGTCGTCAACGCGCTTGCAGATCGACTTGATCTTCAGTTTCGGGTTTTTCTCCAGGAGTTTATCCCGCAGCATTGCAAAATCAAGGCTCAGCGTATCCGACTGTCTGCTCAGGAAGAGGACTTTGTTCGGATTGCAGGGGAAGAGCTTTAAAACACCGTATGCGATATTCAGAATGGATTTTGCAGCTTTGATTGCGGTACTCATATGCGGCTCCTGATAGATATTTGTTTTATTATAGCATAAGGGATTTTGATTGTAAATAAAAGGGAAATGTATAAAAAAGCACCGGTTCCGTTGGGAATCGGTGCGGGATGATCAACCGAAGATCTGATCGAGAAAACTTACTTTTCTGTCGGGGATCACGCGCTCCGCAAATTTCTTTGCGGTTTCTTTCTTTTTGTTCTCCTCGGAGAGTGCGTTGAAGTCACGGACGTAATCCGCATAGTGATCGCAGACTTCGCCGCAGGGACCGATCTCTCTCAGCTTGCCGCCCTCGACCCACAGTGCCGTATCGCAAAAGCTGCGGACCTGCGGCAGGGAATGGGAGATGAAGATGATGGTCTTGCCTGTATCCTTGAGCTCGTTCATCTTTTTCATGCACTTCTGGCTGAAGGCATTG
>JAZRGP010000274.1:0-3725 GCA_045644225.1 Christensenellaceae bacterium
TGCCTTGAGGCTTCTTGCTGCGTGGTCCATATCCGCGGAAACACCTTCCTTGCGGATCGCCATCATGATCTTGAAGCCCGCTTCCCTTGCCTTGTCGCCCATCGTTGCGATAAACGCATGCGTGGGATTGGGCTCGGGGATGACCACACCTGCACCATCCATGACCATCAGCAGACGTTCGATACCCATACCGAAGCCGATACCGGGCATCTCGGGACCGCCGATCTGCTTGATGAGACCGTCGTATCTGCCGCCGCCGCAGACCGTTCCCTGCGCACCGATCTCATTGGAGATGATCTCGAAAACTGTCTTTGTATAGTAGTCGAGGCCGCGTACGATATAGGGATTGATCTTATAACTGATGCCTGCCGCTGTGAGGAAACCCTGCAGCTTATCGAAGTGATCTGTACACTCGTCGCAGAGGTTATCGATGATCAGCGGAGCATCCTTTGCGATCTCCTTGCAGCCGTCTTCCTTGCAGTCAAGGATGCGGAGCGGGTTTTTATAAAGTCTCTCGAGGCATGTCTTGCAGAGACCTGCTTTCTTGTCCTCGAAATATTCGACCAGCTTTTTATTGTATTCGGGACGGCATTTCGGGCAGCCGATAGAGTTGATATTGAGCGCAAGGTTATGAACGCCCATGCCCGAGATAACATCCAGCGCGAGCATGATAACTTCCGCATCAGCGGATGCATCCTTTGCGCCGAACATCTCTACGCCGAACTGATGATGTTCTCTGAGTCTGCCTGCCTGCGGATTCTCATAACGGAAAACCGAAAGCGGGAGATAATACATCTTTACGGGCTGAGGACCGCTCGCAAGACCGTGCTCGATGAAGCTTCTTGCAGCGCCTGCAGTACCTTCGGGACGCAGCGTGATGGATCTGCCGCCCTTATCTTCGAAGGTATACATCTCCTTCTGAACGACGTCCGTCGTGTCGCCTACGCCTCTCTGAAAGAGCTCTGTATGCTCAAACGAAGGTGTGCGGATCTCCTTAAAACCGTAACGCGCCGTAATGTCGCGAATCTTTCCTTCTACATAGTGCCAGCGGTAGCTCTCCTGCGGAAGCAGGTCTTTCGTACCCTTGGGCGCTTTTATATTTACTGCCATGTTGTTCCTCCAAACGGACAAAATTTGCCTTATAATTCAATTTAATATTATACCGCTCAATACCGCAATCTGTCAAATTATTATGCGCATTTTTCCGATATGCGGCAATAAAAAAACGGGGATGACCCGTTTTTTGCCGATTATTTTTTATTTTGTTCCGCGCTTTGGGATCCCGCTCTCGCAAGGCACGTTCACCTGACACTTTCCGCAGCCGTAGCGCACGCGGTTATTCGGTCCGTGCGGCGGCAGATAGGATGCGTAAACATAGGGATTGCAGAGCGACTGATCCTTGCCGTCCGCGACGCCTTTGCTCTTGTCGATGGCATTCACGGGGCAGTTTTTCTGGCATTTCCCGCACATCGTGCAGTATTCAAAGGGATCGGAATATTCATGCACCGTCGCAGGCAGATCTGCCGTCGTGATAATGCTGCCGAAGCGCCCTGCCATGCCCTTTTTCGTGATCAGCCCGCGGGAAAGTCCGAAGGTCCCCAGCCCGCATGCATACGCGACGTGCCGTTCCGACCAGTTAGAGATGTTCGGCGCGATAATGCGGAACCGCTCGTCTGTTGTCGGGAAAACCGCGGCATAGCCGTCTTTTTCCAGAAGGTCGCAGAGATATTTCCCGAGAGCCTCCAGCATCACCTGTCCCTCGATGCGCGCATGCAGCCATTCATCGGATGCCTTATCCCGATCCTTCGCGTTAGAGCGCTTCACAGCCTCTGTAAAGGGCAGAAAGAAGGAGAGCACACTCTTTGCCCCGTCGAGCCAATCCGTCGGCAGAAGGGCTTCCGGATGGACGACATCGGGCGAACGAAACTGCATAAACATCGGAGAATCCGCCGCGGCGACACCAAAAAGCGGTTCTTCATAGATCCTCATGCCTGCGAGGTCTTCACGCAGTGCATCTTCCTCCGCGACATGATTCAGGCTGCTTTTTTCCGAAAAATCCTTTGCGGATCCAATAAGACGATCAAAATCCATATCACATACCTCACATTAAATCAAACAGAAAATGCGCACCCTATATGGATGCGCATAAAATAACTCTGTTACTGATCAAGGTCAGCGAGCGCCATTTCCAGAGCTTTATCAAGCTGCGGATCGTTCTGCTGATCTTCTTCTGTCGTTTCCGCATCCTCCACGATCTCATCCGGTGTCACACCCATTTCGTTGATGGGATTACCCTTGGGAGAATGATAGAAAGCCGTAACGATGCGCACACCGTCACCCGAATTCGGAACCTGCAGAGTCGCCATCACAACACCCTTGCCATAGGTCTGCATGCCGATGACCTTTGCGATCCCGTTCTCATGAAGCGCCGCCGCAAAGACTTCCGCAACGCCCTTGGTCTCTTCGTTAACGAGCAGATAGATCGGCAGATTTGTTTCCGTGCCGCTCTTTGCGGAGATCGTAAATACCGCATTGTCTCTGCCCTTTGTCGTATAGATATCGCCGCTCTCGATGAGCATATCCGCGATCGCGGAAGCCTGGCTGATATAGCCGCCGGGGACATTTCGGATATCGATGATGATCGCGCGAGCTTCCTCATTTTCCATCGTCTTCAGCGCCTTCTTGAAATCAGATTCCGCAGAACCGCTGAATTCCATGATATCGATATACCCTACTCCGCTCTCCAGCATATCCGAGAATACGACCTGCGTATTGGTGGATTTTCTGACAAATGTCAGCTGGATCGCACTGTCGCCCGCAAGAACATCCAGCGTGATATCCACGCCGTTCTTGCCGCGCAGGCAGCTTACCGCACTCTCCGCGTCCATCTCACGCGTATCCATGCCGTCGATCGCTGTAATATAGTTTCCCGCAACGATATTCTGCTCAAAGGCAGGTGTATCCGCGAAAACTCTGTTTACGATGATGTATCCCGTCTCACTGTCCTTATCTACGAGCATGCCCTGCGCGAGATAGGAGCCTTCGGTATTTTCATCAAAATACTGGAAATAACGCTCGGGATAAAAGCGGGAATAGCCGTCTCCCAGATTCTCGATCACGCCTTCCAGCGCACCTTCCAGGAGCTGATCCGTCTCGACTTCACGATGATAGTTTTTATCGATCAGTTCGGAGACATCGTCAAGCTCGAAGAATTCCATCAATCGGGAATAGCTCTCGCCTGCGACATACAGATCATCCTTCTGCGCCTGCTTCATGATAAAATATGTCCCGCCTGCCGCGATCACCGCAAAAATGACCGCCGTACAGATACACAGCAATACTGTCGTCTTTTTCGTCATAGAATCCTCCCAGATCAATGTGCCGGAGTATGCTTTTTCCTGTTCTTTCTTGCCTTTTCTTTGGGTTTTTCTTCGGTCGGTACTTCGCTTACCGCTTCAGCCTCAGCCGTTTCGACCTGCTCTGCGGGAGCCTCCTCCTGTACGGATTCCTCTTCCGCAAAGGTATCCCCGCCTGCTGCTCTCAGCTTTCTCAGCTTTGCGCTCTTGACGATCAGCAGGATCAGCAGAATGATCACGATCAGCAGCAGACCGCCTGCGATCCCCGCAGCGATCATCAGCTGTTCATCCGTCAGCAGGAGACCTTCGGGTTCTGCGGGTTCCTCAGCCACGGGCTCGGGAGTGCGCTCTACAATGACCTAAGTCGGA
>JAZRGP010000275.1:0-7445 GCA_045644225.1 Christensenellaceae bacterium
TATTGAGCAGGATGGCGTGCTTAAAAGCAAAATGTCTGATGAGAGCGGCGAAGCAAGAATTATGCTGATCGGCGATCTGATGTGTCTCTCTGCTCAGCAGAATGCAGCACGCAGCGACGGTAAGCATAATTTCAACAGCAGCTTCGGGATCGTGAAAGATATCTTTGCGCAGAGCGATTTCTGCGCGGGCAATATGGAGACGCTGGTTTCCTATTCCAACTCTTATTCGGCTGAAGCAAAGGAAGTCAACGGAAATCCCAACTGCAATGCTCCCGCGACATATCTCGATGCGCTGAAGCACGCAGGTCTGGATTCGCTGATCCTCGCAAATAACCATTGCGCGGATGGCGGTGTAACGGGTATCTATGAAACGCTCCAGCAGCTCAATAAGTATAAGATTCCGTCGACGGGCATGTTTGCCGATGCTGATGAGCCGCGCTTCATCATTGCGGATGTCAATGGCATCAAGGTCGGCATCGCGGCGTATACCGGTCACTTTAACAGCGGCGGCAGATCCGTTCCCGAAGAACAGCGCAAAACCATGTTGAACCTGTATTCCAAGGAAAAGGCTGAGGCGGATATCGCTGCGATGAAGGCGGCAGGCGCAGAGTATATCATCGTATATTCTCACTGGGGCAAGGAGAATACCCACAAGGTCAATGCCGCACAGAGGCAGGTCGCTCAGGAACTCGCCGATGCGGGCGCAGATCTTATCGCAGGGTCGCATCCGCACTGTCTGCAGCCTGCAGAGACGCTGACTGCGGCTGACGGCAGGGAAGTCTTCTGTATCTACTCTCTCGGAAACTTCGTATCCAGCATGGGCGGCACGATCAACAACGATACGATCATCCTGAGTGCGGATATCAGGCGCGAAGGCGATAAGATCGTACTTGCGGATGTCGGCTATATCGGCTGCAGAGTCATCGGCAGCTATGACGGCGGCAGACACGGCGTCGTACCGACCTCTTCTCTGATCAATGGCGGGAACACAAGCTCCGCACTGCAGTCCGCTCAGCAGCGGATCGAAAAGGTCATGGACGGAACGATCAGGGAAATCACAGAACTCGGTTAACAGAATGTAAATAATACAGAAAACAACTGCGCAGAGGTATACTTTCTGCGCAGTTTGTTGTATAATAGACGGGTAAAAAAAGCAACGGACGGTATGCATGAAGCAATTACTTACTTCAATTACAGAATTTATCAATAGAACAGCAAACAGCATTGCGGATATGTTCCGCGATCTTATGGGAAAAGGGAACAGATCTTCCCGCAGAACGGCATCTTCCCGCAGTGCCGCACCTCAGCCTTCCCGCAGAGGCCGCTCTTCTCGAAGCAGACGGCTCACCTTCGGGGAAAAGCTCGCGATGTTATGGGCGAAATTCCTTGCATGGCTGAAACAGGTCGACAGACGTTTTCTTTATGCCGCAGGCGGTGCGCTGGTCATCGTGATCATCCTGCCGATCATTCTCGTAAGCGTGCTTGGCGGCGGTGCGGATGAAAAGCAGCCCGCTGAAGAGGTTACCGAACAAATCGTGCAGGCAGAAGAAAGCGTTCCTGCGGTATCCGCAGTATCTGCGATCGCAGTTCAGGAATATGTCGACGGAAATGTCGTGGAAACCGAAGCGGAAGTGACCGAAGCCGAACCGATGACGATCTCGGAAGAAGAACCCGAGAAAGAGATCGATCCGAGAAGCATCGACGCAGAGACTGTCTATCTGAAGGCAGGCGAGGACGATCCGCTGGTCGCAAAGGTACAGGAAATGCTGATGGACCTCGGATATATGGATTATGATATCCCGACGGAACATTTCGGTCCGCATACGCAGGAGGCTGTTACATATTTCCAGCGCAGACACGAGCTCGACATGGACGGCGCGATCGGTCCCAAGACCTATGAGCTGCTCTTCTCGGGCAATGCAAAGAAATACGCTATGTCTGAGGGTGCGGAAGGTGACGACGTTACAGAGCTGCAGTCCCGTCTCCATGAACTCGGCTATATCGAATCCGTAACGAGCTATTACGGAACGGATACCGTCTCCGCGGTCAAGCGCTTTCAGGAACTCAATAAACTGACACAGGACGGAAGTGTAGGCGCACAGACGCTGGAGGTACTGTATTCTCCCGATGTTCAGGCAAACTATCTGCAGTACGGCTCCAATAACGATACCGTAAAGAAATGTCAGCAGCAGCTGAAAAAGCTCGGCTACCTCACGACGGCGGCTGACGGAAACTACGGTGCGGATACGGTCAATGCCGTAAAGCGATTCCAGGAGAGAAACGGTCTGATCGCAGACGGTTTCCTCGGTGCAACGACAAAGAAACTCCTGCTATCGGGCAAGGGACTTTCCAATGCGCTGGTGCTTGGCGTTCGCGGCAGCGACGTTGAAAATGTACAGAAACAGCTCAAGAAGCTTGGTTATATGAGTCAGGTAACAGGGTATTTCGGTGAAGGTACGGAAGCCGCTGTTATGGCTTTCCAGAAGCGCAACAACCTCTCTGCAGACGGCAAGATCGGCTCGCAGACGATGAACAAGCTCTTCTCGGATTCCGCAAAGAAGGCATCGGGCGGCAGCTCCTCTTCGGGCGGAGGCAAGGGTAATTCCTCCTCGGGCGGCAACAAAAAGGAAGAGAGCACCGACAAGGTCGCGAACAAGAAGGACGTTGCATCTCTCTTGAAAGTTGCGAAATCCAAGCTCGGCTGCAAGTACGTTTCGGGTGCGAAGGGTCCCAACACATTCGACTGTTCGGGCTTCGTATACTGGTGTCTCAATCAGATCGGCGTAAAGCAGGGCTATATGACTTCTGCAGGCTGGGCAAAGAACACCAAGTATGCTAAGGTAACCAGCCTCAGCAAGGTCCAGGCAGGCGATATCATCTGCTTCAAGGGTCATGTCGGCATCGCGATGGGCGGCGGCATGATGATCGACGCAGGTACGTCCGACGGCGGTGTGCGTACGACAAAGCTCAGTCTGGATTACTGGAAGAAGACCTTTATCTGTGCATTCAGAGTATTGTAAAAATATCGTGTTTTACCCGTCCGACAACAGTTGGGCGGGTTTTTTATGGTTTGACAACCCTGCGCAATATGTTATACTTTTAATGTTATAACACTTCATCCCGGAGGTATTATGAATCAGCAAATCGGAAAATGGATCAAGGACAATGCACAGGAGGTTGCACGGGAGCTTGTTGCGCTCAATAACGACCATCTGAGCAAGCGCAGCATCAGCGGTTTCGGCATGAAGGGCCGCGTTGTTACGTTGATCGAAGAGCTCAAGGCAGTTATGTTCCCGACGCTTTATGACCGCAACTTCAATGGCGCAGTCCATCTTGATATCGAAGTTTCCACACGTCTCAATACCGTGGCGATCATGCTTTCTGCTATGGTAAAGGACGTTCTTTCCAATAAATGCAGCAGAGAAGTCAAAGAAAACTGCAACGACTGCGCACACAGTGCGGATATGATCACGCTTCAGTTCATGAACAGCCTGACGGAGATCCGCAGAGTACTGACGACGGACGTTGCTGCGGCATACGAAGGCGATCCTGCGGCGATCTATTTTGATGAGATCCTGCTCGGCTATCCTTCGATCGAGGCGATCACGATCTACCGCCTTGCGCACCGTCTGTTCGAGCTTGGTGTTCCGCTGATCCCGCGCATCATGACGGAATATGCGCATCAGGAAACGGGTATCGACATCCATCCGGGTGCAAAGATCGGCTCGAACTTCTTTATCGACCACGGCACAGGTGTCGTTATCGGTGAGACCTGCGTGATCGGCAACCATGTTAAGCTCTATCAGGGCGTAACACTGGGCGCAAAGAGCTTTGAACTGGATGAGAACGGCAACCCCGTCAAGGGTGTTAAGCGTCATCCGAATATCGAAGACGATGTTGTTATTTACTCCGGTGCAACGATCCTCGGCGGCAGCACGACTGTCGGCAGGGGCAGCGTCATCGGCGGTAACGGATGGCTGGTGGAATCCGTTCCGCCGTATTCCAAGGTTTATAATACAACGCCCTCTCCCAAGATCATCAACTAATCGGGCGTACGGAGGATTATTATGAAAAAATTATTGATCGGGATCTTGATCCTTATGTTGTGTTTCAGCATCGCAGCCTGCGGTGCGCAGGAGGCAGGCCCCGCTGCAGAACAGGCAGAAAGTTCCGCTGCTGAGCCGACTCCCGAACCCACTCCCGAGCCCGTTAAGATCATTGCGGTCGTAACGGATGCGGAGCAGGCAGAGCTCTTTATGAGCGGTGCGGATACCGTGCTTGCAGAGAGCGGTTATGAGCTGCAGAGCGGTTCTCTTGCGGATTATACCGATGCGGATGCTTCCGCGGTCGTGGCTTATCTCACGCAGGAAAACGCAGATACAGCGCAGCTTGCCGCAGCGGCAGCACGCGGTGCGATGGTCGCGGTATATGATGCCGCAGGCACAAATTCCGTTGAAGGCGCGATGTATTTTGATTACGATGCTTCTCAGGAACTCCAGATGATGATGGAGCAGGCTTATGTCTATCCGCTGCATGATACTCCCGTGCGCATGTTTGGCTTGTTCTCGGGCGTTCAGAGCGAAGCTTACGGCGTATGGACAAAGGGCTGCGAAGAAGGCAAGATCTTCTCCAAGGCAGTTTATATCGGCGAAGAACAGACCGAGCTTTCTGCAGAAGACTGGCTGAATGACCGACTCACGGGCTTCTTCCCGGGCATGCTTGACTGCATGTATACAGAGGACGAAGAAATGGGCATGGCTGCTGCGCAGGTGATGGAAACACTGGGCAGAGACGATGCGGAAGTCTTTATCGCGGGCGGCTCTGAGCAGCTGATCGCACAGATGCGCGAGAATCCCCGTCTCTACGGCATGACGGTCGGTCAGAACCTTTGCTATGCGGGTGCATATACGGCATCTGCCGCAGTAAAGGCGCTGGAAGGCACAGTAACGGAAAACACGACATTCCTGCCCGCAGTGATCTTTGCAGAGGATATCGCCGCAGGAAACGAGGGTTTCTTTACGGATGCGATGAAGCAGGCTTATCCCTATTAAAGTGAGGTAACGATATGCAGAAAAAAACATTACGGGCAGCAGTCCTTTTGACATTTGTTCTGATCCTTATGCTGACGATGCTTCCTGCAACGGCATTTGCGAGAGATGAACTCAAAAATACGGATCCCGACAGATTTTATATCGTGCTTGATACCAAAAATCAGATCGTTTTTGTATACGAACGCGATGAAAACGGTGAATATACGCGTCTTGTGCGCTGCTTCATCTGCTCCTCTGGCAGGACAGAACCGAAAAACCCCGAAGACCCTGAGGACAAGGGTTCTCCCACACCCTCCGGCACATGGAAGATCGGTGCGAGAGAGCGCTTCGGCAAGTTTGCGGCATTCGGCGGTGAGTATGCGCGTTACTGGACGCAGATCGTCGGCGGCAACTATTTCCATTCCATCATGTTCGGTGACCGCGACGTAACAAGACTCAAGAGCGGTGCGTACGGTCAGCTCGGCAAAGCAGTTTCTCATGGCTGCGTACGTCTGTACGTTGAGGATGCTAAGTGGCTCTATTACTATGCATGCCCCGGTACGACGATCGAAGTTACAAGCAATACCGAGCGTCAGAACGAGCTGAAAAAGGCGCTGAAGTCCAAGATGCCCTTTAAGGAATATAAGGCACTTCAGGAGAAATTCTATGACGAACCCGAGCTCGAGAACAACAAGGCATGGGTCGTTTATGACGGTGCTCCGCTGAGAACGGGCAACGGCTCCAACGATAGCGTCCGTGCAAAAGTTCCTGAAGGCGCAGAGGTAGAGATCCTGCAGGATGGCGATCCGTGGGTCAAGGTCAAGTATGATAACAAAGAGGGCTATATGCTCCTCGCATATGTCACTTATGAGCAGGGTGTTCTGCAGTCCAAGGAAGATGCCGATATCATCAAGGCGACAAACTGGATGTACACTGAGATGAACGACGATAAGGAATTCCGCATCTGCAAGGTTCCCACGAGCACTTCCGTAAAGGTTCTGGAAACAGCAGAAGACTGGGTAAAGATCGAATACTCCGGTGAAGTTGGCTACATGCCCGCGCGCAGCGTTATAAAAGGCTGGGGAACCATTCGCGAATAAAAAAATAAAAACCGTTATGCATGCAGCATAACGGTTTTTTTATGCGATTAGTATTCGCGGTTGCAGTTCTGAGTGTTTCTGAACTGGTTATTGGAGCTCTGCTTCTGCTGATTGTTTGTGCTCTGCTTCTGAGAGTTGTTGGAGCTCTGCTTCTGCTGGTTCTGAGAGTTCTGCTGGCTGTTGGAACTCTGCTTCTGAGAATTGTTGTAGTTGTTGTTCTGCATAATCTTTCTCCTTTCCTGATCATCATTTCTGATCGAATGACACAGTTAGTATGAAACGTTTCAGCAGAACTTATGTGCAGAAGAATCTTCCAGTGCGATCAAAAAAATACACTTATCGATAAAATTCGACATTTAAGAGGACGACGAGACGCTGATAAGCGCCCTGATCGCCGCACGGATCTCCGGAGAGGCATTGTCAAAAGCTCGTGCGACGGCGATCGCTTCGTCGGAAAGTCTGTCGGAGCTGCAGTCGAGCGCAAGGAGCGTGTTTGCGGAGATATTCAGTATGCCGCAGAGCTTGGCGAGCATATCGACATCGGGACGGTTGATGCCGCTTTCCCAGTTCGAGAGGCGGGCGCTGCTGATGCCGAGCTGCTCAGCGAGCTGCTTTTGCGTCAGGCCGAGAAGTTCTCTGTGTTTTCTGATATTTTTGCCAATGATCTCATATTTCATTGAGGATCCTCCAATATTTGATACCTTGATTATAACAAGAAATTCTTGAATGTCAATATATGAATCAAGAATTTCTTTAAATTTTTATTGACAATCAAGAATTTCTGTGTTAATATCTGGAAAAATCAATAAATTCTTGAAACTTGGAGGAGGTTATGAGAATCAGTGAAGTGTTGAGGAGAAGGATCAGGATCATGAACGGAAAGCAGAGGATGATCGCGGAGAGGCTCGGCATCAACGAAACGACCTTAAGCGCAAAGCTCAACGGGCATCGCAGGTTGTATGCGGATGAATTCAGAGATATCTGTCAGGTTTTATCACTGAATGCTGATGATATCCTGAGAGAATCGCTGGCGGAGGAGGAGTAGATCCATCATGAGAAAGTATGCATTGAATCTGGAGCGGCAGGGGATCAGCTATGACCGTTATCGCGAGCTGATGCACTTCTGCAGGCAGTATGCGGAGCTGGGGAAAGAGCATCGGGAGCTGATCCGAACCGCAGCGCAGGATACCGCAGGGGAGTATGCGGAGATCCTGACCAGCGCGATCTGCGGAGGGGAGCTTCCGTACCGCTATCTTGCGCTTCCGTACAGTGAGGCACAGTATAAGCGGATCAGAAGGTTGTTTTTTAAAAGGCT
>JAZRGP010000276.1:0-8524 GCA_045644225.1 Christensenellaceae bacterium
GGGCATATTTTTCACTTCAATATTGCCAATGCCTTTTTCCGTTTTTACCAATGCACGCATCGCTCAACCCTCCGTTATCGTCGCAAATGCCCTGACGGGAGACCCGTCGCGATCCTTCAGTTTCAGCGGAACTGCGAAGAAATTAAATCCCGTTTCAGGCAGTTCCTCAACGTTTGCGAGCGCCTCTACAATAATGATCCGTTCTTTGAGATATGCTTCATGCACGGTGTCATGTCTTGCAGGATTCACAGAAGGTGTTTCCAACCCGACCAAACGGATCCCCAGCGCCTTCAGTGCAGGAGCTGCGTCTTCGCTGAGCGCAGGAAAATTGCAGAAGAATTCATCTCCGCCAAATTTTTCCGCCCATCCCGAACGGAAGATCACGCCTTCCTTACCTTTAAGCATTTCTTCATTTGCTTTTACAAATGCTGCATCGATCTCACCCTGCAGACTGCGCGTATCGATCACAATGTTCTTCTCCGTAATAAACGGTTCGATGCCCAGTTCTGTAAGAGACTCCGTTCCGGGAATCTTGTGCGCAGGGGTATCTACATGCGTACCCGTATGCGTACCCATAGAGATCTCGCTTACAAAATAGCCGTTTTCATAATCGTGCGCCGTGGTGATCCTGCAAGCAGGATCACCCGGGAAAACGCCCATATTATCCGTCATATCGTGCGTCAAATCAATTATCTTCACGGAACCAGCACCACCTTGCAAACGTTGTCCTTACGGCCTGTCATAATATCAACCGCATTCATAAAGTCATCCTTGCTCTTCAGCGGAAGTGTATGAGAGATCACAGACTGAACATCCAGTTTTCCGTCTTCGATCAGTGAGATCACGAAATCCCAGATACCGGGGCTGCCAAGGCTGCCGATGATCTCCGCATCTGTTGTACTGATGAAGTCCCAGCTGCAGGGAGCACTCTTAGCCCCAAAGAAACCGCAGAGAACGATCCTGCCTGCGGGTGCGAGTACCTTCTGTGCTACGGCAAAGCTATCTGCTGCGCCTGCAGTTTCGAGAACCACATCAACGCCTTCGCCGTTCGTCAGTTCCATAATGCGCTCTGCAACATCTTCGTTGCGGACATTGATCTGCGCATCAGTATATTCCCTTGCACGAAGCAGACGTTCGTCACGCGTACCCGTAATGATAACACGCTTTGCTCCGTATACTTTTTTCGCGATCTGCGCTGCGAGCTGACCGATGGGGCCGGGGCCGATAACCAAGACATTGTCTCTGGGAGTTACTCTGCCGCGGATAACAGCATTCGCTGCAATGCAGGTCGGCTCGATAACAGCACCTTCCTCAAAGCTCAACTTTGTGAATTTATGCAGATGTGTCACAGGGAATGTAATATATTCAGCATAACCGCCGTCGCGATTCATTACGCCTGTTTCCGTACGGTTTACGCAGAGGTTTGCATGGCCCGCCACGCACTGCTTGCAGTGACCGCAGCTGACTGTGCATTCGCCTGTAACGCGATCGCCTACTGCAAATTCCGTAACGCCTTCGCCGAGCTCTTCAATTACGCCGCACCATTCGTGACCCGGAGTGATCGGAAGTTTAGCCATCCCCGATGTATAATAGAACAGCTCATTCGAGAGAACTTCCATATCTGTGCCGCAGAGACCTGCTGCCTTGATTTTGATCAGCACTTCTCCTTTTCCGGGAGCCTTGACGCCTCTGTCCACGAAATCAATCTTCATAGGACCCGAAACAAGAATCGACATATTTTTCATATTATTCCTCCTTATCTGCTCTTGGAAGAGCTCCAGATATTAAAGGTTACCGCAACAAACAATACAATACCGGTTACGAGCTTCTGAACGTCACTGCCTACGCCCATAAGGTTCAAACCGTTTACAAGAACACCCATGATCAGAACGCCGAGGAATGTCCCTGCCATCGTACCCTTGCCGCCTGCGAGGCTCGCACCACCGAGAACCGCAGCTGCAATGGGTGTCATCTGCAGAGAATCACCTGCCGTTACCTGAGCAGAACCGATACGGCCATCCATCAGGATACCCGCAAGTGCGCAAAGGACAGAGCAGATCACAAATGCCAGAACCTTATTCTTGATTACATTGATACCGGACATTCTGGAAGCCTCAAGGCTGCCGCCGATCGCGTAAAGATTTCTGCCGAAAATAGAATACTTCAGAAGCAGCGCAGCCAGCACAAACACAAGAATAAAGACATAAATGATAACCGGAACACCGAAGAGATAACCACTACCCCAGTATACCAAAGAATCCGGCAGAGAGCCAATGGGTTTTGCTTCCGTGATCATCAGCATCAGACCACTGCAGACATATTCCATTGCCAGAGTTGCCATGAAGCCGGGGATGCGGAGTCTCGCACACGCAATACCGGAAACCAGACCAATTACCGCACCGAGGATCAGCGTGATGATGATCGCAACACCAACAGGGAGTGCCGGAAGTCCAAAATATTTGCCTGTGCTCAGACCACCGACCATCATTCCGCAAAATGCCATTACCGTACCGATAGAAAGGTCGATCTCACCAAGCAGAATAACCATCGTTACACCGATCGCCATAATACCCGTGATGGATACCTGACGAAGAATGTTCAGGATATTGGGACCGCTCAAAAAGTTCTTCGCAAAAATCGAATATACCACAACCAGCACCAGCAGGAAGATAATCGGCGCAAGCGTCGTAATATCAAGTTTCTTCTTTATATTTGTTTTCATTTTGTTTTTTCCTCCGTATTCTGCTGGAACATCAGATTCATGATAATGTTATTGCTCATTTCATGGTTTTCCAGCTCGCCCATCATTTTACCTTCGCTCATTACATATACGCGATCCGCCAAGCCTAATACTTCAGGGATCTCGGAGGATACAACGATAACAGCAGTTCCTTCGTCTGCCATCTTTCTTACGAGCTTATAGATCTCTCTTTTCGCACCGATGTCGATACCTTTTGTCGGTTCATCCAGAATCAGCAATTCAGGTTCTGCCGCCATCCACTTGGAAAGTACAACTTTCTGCTGATTGCCGCCGGAAAGAGAAGATACAGGAAGATTTGCAGAGGAAACTTTTATAGACAGTTTCTCAATGAATTTCTTTGCTTTTTCATCGATTTTTCTGCCGATCATAATGCCTGCTGTCGAGCAATCTTCGATCGTTGAGAGAGAAATGTTCTGTTTGATGCTCATGAGTGCAACGATACCCTCTCCCTTTCTGTCCTCCGTAACCATACCGATATGATTCCGAATGGATTTCCTGATCGAAGGCTTCTCTATGCGATTGCCTTTAAAATAAATCTCACCGCTCGTAAACGGATCCGCACCAAACAGACAGCGCATTACTTCTGTTCTTTTTGCACCCATCAAGCCGGTGAATACAACGACTTCTTTTCTCTTAACATCAAAGCTGATATTCTCAAAAACGCCTTCTTTTGTAAGGTTTTTGACCTCGAGAACGGTTTCCCCGAAATCCTTTCCCTTTTCAGGGAACATATCCGCCATGTTGCCTGCCTTGTCACCGATCATCATTGCAACAAGGGTCTGCTGCCCTGCCGGTGTACGGTCGGTTACCTCAATGGTATCAACAAGACATCCATCTCTCATTACCGTAACACGGTCGGAAACTTCCAGGATCTCATCCAGCTTATGCGTAATGAATACGATGCTCTTTCCGTCTTCTTTCAACTTCTTCATCAAGCCGAGAAGTCTGCGGATCTCCGCCTCGGAGAGCGCGGTCGTCGGCTCGTCCAGAAGGATGATCGGCACATTCATAGAAAGGATTCGAGCAATTTCTACTATCTGCATATCCGCAACCGTCAGCTTTTCGAGCGGTGTACGCGGATCTATTTTCAACCCGATTGAATTCAGGATCTCTTCTGCATCCTGATTCAGTTTTTTCCAGTCAACGGTTCCCACTTTTGTCCTCGGGAGACGGTTCAGGAAAATATTCTCAGCTACGGTTATGTTCCCGAGAACTGTCAGTTCCTGATGCACCATGCCGATGCCCTTTTTCTGCGCATCGGACGGTCCGTCAAACCTTACTTCTTCTCCGTTGATATACAATTGTCCCTCGTAATCGGTTATTACTCCATCGATAACCTTAAGCATAGTGCTTTTCCCGGCACCGTTGGCCCCGAGCAGCGCATGGATCTCGCCTTTTTTCAGGAGGAACTCCATACCATGCAAAACCGTTACGGTGCCGTATTTTTTAATGATATTTGTCGCCGCAAGTGCATACTCGCAGTATTTCTCATTATTCAAGATAACACCTCTTTTTTCGTCGTTAGTCCAAAGACGGGCGGATTAGATCCGCCCGCACAGTTTCAATCAATTTTTTTACAGAATTAATAGGGTTTGCCCGCATCGATGAAGCTCTGAGCATCTTCGGGAGCGATTTTTTCTGTCGGATAGTAGTTGTAGAATTCAACTTCTTCGCCGTTCAGGTATTTTACAAGAGTTTCAACACCGAGTGTTACCATTGCGGGGAACTGAATAACTGTACCCTGGATACCGCCGTCAGCAACCTTTTCTACACAAGCGAGCGTACCGTCGATACCTGTGATCGCAACTTCGCCAACCTTGTTAGCGTTTACGAGAGCCTGATAGCAGCCGATCGCGATGTCGTCGTTGTGGCCGATGAATGCATGGAGATCTTCGTTTGCGATAAGGCTGTCTTCTGCGATGGAGAGAGCTTCTGTTGTGGAGAAGTTTGCATCGAGAGAAGAGATGATGTTGATTCTGGGATCCTTATCGAGAACGTTGTGGATACCTTCGCCTCTGAGGAGTGTTGCAGATGCACCCTGTGTGCCTTCAAGTTCGATTACGTTCCACTTTTCTGCATCGGGATACATTTTTTCAAGAGCTGCAATGAGGAGTTCAGCGGAGCCTTCGCCCATGGGAACGTGGTCAGCGCCGACAAAGCCGATAACTTCTACGCCTGCATCGGGAGTAACTTCTCTGTCAACAGTGATTACGGGAACCTTCTTTTCATTTGCATAAGCAATTGCAGGAGCAGCGCCTTCAACAGTGATCGGGATAAGAACGATGCCGTCGTAACCCATTGTGATCATGTCTTCAACGTCCTTGTTCTGCTTTTCCTGGTTGTTTTCACCGTCGTATACAGTTACTGTAACGTCAGCTGTGGGATATACATTGTTGATCTCTGTTTCCATCTGTGCGAAGAATGTGTATTCCATAGACGGAACGCTTACACCGATCTGATAGCCTTTGCCTTCTTCAGCGGGTTCTGCAGCTTCTTCTTTTACTTCTTCTTTCGGTTCATCAGCAGGAGCGGGAGCTTCCGTAGCCTTTGTGCCGCAAGCAGTAAAGAGAACACAAACCATAACGATTACTAATAAGAGAGAAAGAATCTTTTTCATTTTTTGTTCCTCCATTTTTTATATTACACCTGTTCTGCGCACTAACAAGGTGAATAATACGTTTTTATGTTGTTTTCTTGATTTAACCCCATTTTAGCAAGCGTTTTTGGAGTATGAAATACCAAAATTTTTATTTTGGTGAAGTATCATTCACTCCCTATCACTCCTCAAAATATTTTTATCCAAAGGTAAAAAATGTTACCCCGAATATTATTTCAAGAGAAGTTCATTTATAATTTCTCTGTTTTGCAGAACAGACGTCTCAGCAAAAGCATCCGAACAGATGTCTTTTTTGCTTAGTAGAAAAAATCATATTGATATGTTATAATTTATCTAATATCCCAATGGCAAAGAAAGATCATGCTTCGTGCATTTTTGCGGAGCGGCAAATAATATTTTATCGAGGATAATAATATGAATACGATAGTTATCGACAATGAAAAGTGCATCGGCTGCGGGCAGTGTGTAAAAGACTGCGTAAGCGGGCATCTCTCTCTCGAAGATCAAAAGGCACAGGCGGCAGAGACCCGCTGCATTGAGTGCGGGCATTGTTTTGCGATCTGCCCCACGAATGCCATCACGATGACGGGCTATGACTGCAGCGACGAGGCAGTCGTCTCCATGACAGAATTTGACAGTGACAAGCTTTTGGCTGCGATGAAAAGCAGACGGTCCATTCGCCGTTTCAAAAATCAGGCGGTCGAGGACGAAAAACTGCAGATGATACTGGAAGCGGGGCGTTATTCTCCGACGGGATCCAATGCGCAGGATGTTACATTCACGTTTTTAGGCAGCAAGCAAAAAGAAGCAGAGGAGCTTTGTGTAAATCTGTTCCGAAAAGGCAAAAAATTCGAAGCGGTTTTCAATAATTATCTCAAGAATATCGAGATCACAGATGATTTCTTCTTCAAAGGTGCGCCGCTGGTTGTCGTTTTGTCGAGCAAAAGCAGCATCAACGCAGGACTCGCCAGCTCCTATGTGGAGTTGATGTCTTACAACCTCGGACTCGGCGTGCTTTACAGCGGCTTCTTCGTGATCTGCACCAAGCTGAGCAGAAAACTCAGGGAGCTTTTGCAGCTGCCCGAAGACCATGAAGTAGTTTCCTGCATAGTGATCGGCTATCCTGATGTAGAATATCAGAGGATTGCGCCGCGAAAAGATGCGAATGTGAAAATATTATAATCGAAGCCGTAAAGACTTTATCTCGAATTCCCGATGGGATATAATGTTCGCAACAAAAACGAGAGCAGAGAAACATTTTCTCCGCTCTCGTTCTTTTTAAACAATTTTACAGCTTGACCCACTCGTGCTTTTGATTGGATTCGTAGCATTTCTCCAGCCAATGCATTACGCGGACACCGTCCTCGATCGTCGGATAGATGCCGCCGGGCTTCCCCATAAGGTCATCAAGGAATGCATCATAGATATTGGCAAAGACCGAATACCAGCCTTCATGATGCCCCGCAGGCAGGCGGCTCGCACTGCTGTAGGGGAACTCTTCATTATATGTGCGTCCTTTGGAGATCACCATGGTCGGCTCTCCGAGCTTTGTCAGCGTAAAGCGCTCGGGGTCCTCATTTCTCCATTCGATCGCACCCTTCGTTCCGTAGATACGGATATGCGAACCGTTGTCATTGCCGTGTCCGACCTGCGTTACCCAGTACATCCCCGTCGCACCGTTGTCGTATTTCATGAGTATGCTGGAGTTCAGATCGGTCTTGTAGCCCAGATTGTCAAATACACAGCAGACTTCCGAGATCTCGCGTCCCGTAAGGAAATTCACAGCAAATTCAATATGCGACCCGATATCCGAGATCGCGTTCATGCGGCCCGTAAACTCAGGCTCGACCCTCCAGGGCGCGATGCCGTTGTTCCCTGCCATCCAGTCCTGCACATATTCGCCCATGATCATCGTGATATCACCGATATCCCCGCGGCGGATGATCTCGCGTGCGTGGCGGAGGATGGGATATCCCGAATAAGTGAAGGTCACGCAGAATTTAAGACCTTTTTCTTTTGCCAGTGCCTGCAGCTCGATCGCCTGATCCTCATAGATGGTGACGGGCTTATCGGAAGAAACATTGATCCCCGCATTCAGAAATGCCTTGATGATATCATAGTGATACACATTCGGGGTCGTGATCACGACAAAATCGATCCCGTCTTCACGCGCGGCTTCCTTTTCCGCCATTTCAAAAGCGGTCTTATATATGCGGTCCTCGGCGATCCCGCGGGCTTTGCCTGCCTCCAGATTCTTTTCCTCATTTCTGGAGAAGCATCCGCACACCAGCTCTGCCTTATGCGTCATCTCTATACCGCGGATATGTACATCAGCAATAAACGAACCGATCGCAGCGCCAACGATACCAAACTTCAACATAGCAAGTCCTCCTATTCATTTGTGATATCCGATAGTTTCATTATATCATACCGCTGAAAATTTCCAAATCTATTTTCAGCAATGATCCGTCCTTCGCAAGGCAAAAAACGACCCGTCCGTGCAGGTGCATGGGACAGGTCGTTTTGTTGTATCGGGATTATTTGCGGTTTTCGAGAAGAGCTTCGATCTTCTTGATAGGATCGATGATGGAGCCGACGCTCATTTCGTGGTTGATACCAGCGATGAAGTAAGCTGTGTACTTGGAGCAGTCAACATCGAAATACCAGGAGCGTTCGAGCAGCTCAGGCTTGCGGTATGTAAGGTTTGTACCGAGAACAGCTGTTACAACGCCGTCTCTTACTGCCTGGTCGAACTTTGCAAGGCCGCTTGTGAACAGCGGGAATGTTGCGTTGCAGATGATGTGCTTCGCACCGCGCTTCTTCAGCTCGCCTGCAACTTCCAGCATGCTCTCACCGGAAGCAATGATATCGTCAGCGATGAATACTGTCTTGCCTTCTACGCTTTCGCCGAGGTATTCATGAGCAACGATGGGGTTACGGCCGTTGACAACGCGTGTATAGTCACGGCGCTTATAGAACATACCAAGGTTACAGCCAAGAACGCTGGAGAAGTACATGTTACGGTTGATCGCGCCTTCGTCAGGGCTGATTACCATGAAGTGATCCTTATCGAACTCAAGCTCGGGCATATGCGCAAGCAGAGTCTTCAGAACCTGATATGTGGGCATTGCATTATCAAAGCTCAT
>JAZRGP010000277.1:0-2962 GCA_045644225.1 Christensenellaceae bacterium
TCTCGCCGCAAAGGCGATCATTCCCGATGCGGTAACGATGAAATGCGCTGAAATGAAGGGTTTCCGCAGAGCGGAGATCAAATGGGATGAAGTGCTCGGAGCGGATGGATACGGTGTATACCGCAGAACGGCGAGCGGGGAATGGACATGGCTCGCAAACGTAACGGAGACGCAGTATACCGACACGACTCCCGAAATGGATCGGAAGTATTACTACGCGGTTTGTGCGTACCGTACTTATAACGGCACGAAAAAATGGTCGGGAAAAGATAATACGGGGATCTCCGTCACGCTGAAATCCACCATCGATCCCAAGAAGCCCATGATCGCGCTGACCTATGACGACGGCCCCGGAAAATACACGGACAAGATCCTGGATGTGCTGGATAAATACGACGCACACGCGACGTTCTTCGTCGTCGGCAGAAACGCGGCAAAAAATCCCTCGGTCCTGAAGCGCGCATATGACCTCGGCTGCGAGATCGGCAACCACAGTTATACGCATCCCTCTCTGACGAGCCTCAGCAGCAGCGAGCTTGCGAGCGAGATCAGCAAGACGGACAATGCGATCAAAAATGCGATCGGCACAGCACCGACGCTGCTCCGTCCGCCGTACGGTGCGCAGAATGAAAGGGTACGCTCGAAGGTAAGCAAGGCATTTATCATGTGGTCCGTGGATACACGCGACTGGGAGCATCGCAGCGTGAGCAAAAACATCGCATCCGTCAAGAATAATGCGAGAGACGGCGCGGTGATCCTCATGCACGATATCCATAAGAGCACGGCGGATGCTGCGGAAAGCATCGTATCGTATCTCACAAAGCAAGGGTATCAGCTTGTTACGGTAAGCGAGCTTGCATACTACAAGGGATATGATCTGAAAAACGGAAAAAGCTACAGCAGGTTTTATTGAGAATCGAAACGGGTATATTAAACAATATATCCGTTTTTTTATTGTTTGAACGGATGCGTCGGCAGAATTGACATAAACGGAAAGAATATTGATGCATAACTATGATTCAGTTGACATTGTTGACTAAAATGTAGTAAAGTATAAAATGCAAGGAATTGGATTTTTTGTGAAATACTGCCCCTAAGGCAGTAAAAATATTAAGAAAGGGAAAGGAAGTGTTTCCAAGGTATTTTTCAAGCAAAAATGCTCGTGGAAATGCGAAAGGTGCTGAGTTTATGGTGTCTAACGGTGTAGTAGTACTGCTTGGTCTCGGAATCGTATTCTTCGGTCTCATCTGCATTATCGTACTTTGCTCTATCATGGGTAAGATCGTCGGTAAGCTTGCAAAGAAGCCCGAAGCAGCTCCCGCGGCAGCTCCCGCTCCCGCTGCAGAGCAGACGGTAATCCCGAACCGCAGAGAAATGGTCGCAGCTGTTTCCGCAGCGATCGCAGAGGAACTGGGCGTAGAAGTGTCCGGAATCAAGATTTTGTCTATCAAAAAGATTTGAAATTTTTTACAAAAAGGAAGTATTTATTATGAAAAAGTATAAGGTAAATGTAAACGGTTCTCTTTACGAAATCACTCTGGAAGTAGTTGAAGGCGCAGAAGCAGCAGCTCCCGTTGCAGCACCCGCAGCAGCACCCGCTCCCGCAGCAGCTCCCGCTCCCGCAGCAGCTCCCGCAGCTGGCGCAGAAACAGTATCCGCTCCCATGCCCGGTACGATCCTCGCTGTAAACGTAGCAGCAGGCGCATCCGTTAAGAAGGGCGACGTTCTCTTCGTTCTCGAAGCTATGAAGATGGAAAACGAACTCATGGCTCCCAGAGACGGCGTTATCGCTTCCGTTAACACAACAAAGGGCTCCGCTGTAGAAGCAGGCACAGTTCTCTGCACACTCGCATAATCGGAGGCTGAATTAAATGGTTGAAACGATCCTTAACTTCCTGCAGCAGACAGGATTTTATATGATCGGTGAGGACTGGAAAGTTCTTATCATGATCGCGATTGCACTCGTGCTTTCTTATCTCGCGATCGTAAAGGGCTTCGAACCCCTTCTCCTCGTTCCGATCTCTTTCGGTATGCTTCTCACAAACCTGCCCGGCGCAGGCGTATTCAACGAGATCTTCTTTGCCGGCGGTCATGTACACTGGGACCTCTTCGGCGGTGCTCCCGTAACAGCAGAGCTTCTTTCTGAGCTTTCTGCAAGCGGCGTAAGCGAAGCTGTAATCAACACAGTAAGCGTTGGTCAGACAGTAACTCCCGGTCTCATCGACATCCTTTACCTCGGCGTTAAGCTCGGTATCTATCCCTGCCTCATCTTCATGGGCGTAGGCGCTATGACAGACTTTGCTCCGCTGATCGCTAACCCGAAGAGCCTTCTCCTCGGTGCTGCTGCTCAGCTCGGTATCTTCCTGACATACATCGCAGCAAGCTCTCTGCTCGGCTTTACACCTGCTGAAGCAAGCTCCATCGGTATCATCGGCGGTGCTGACGGCCCGACAGCGATCTTCGTTACATCCAAGCTCGCTCCGCATCTCCTCGGACCGATCGCAGTTGCTGCATATTCCTACATGGCACTGGTTCCCGTAATCCAGCCGCCGATCATGAAGCTTCTCACAACAAAGGAAGAACGTCAGATCGTTATGACAACACTCCGTCCCGTATCCAAGACGGAAAAGATCGTTTTCCCGTTCGTAGTTACGATCTTCGTAGCACTGCTCGTTCCCTCTGCTGCTCCGCTCGTAGGCTGCCTGATGCTCGGTAACCTCTTCAGAGAATGCGGCGTTGTTGAAAGACTTTCCAAGACCGTTCAGAACGAACTCATGAACATCGTTACCATCTTCCTGGGTATCTCCGTCGGTGCAACAGCTACAGCAAACACATTCCTTTCCTGGAGCACCATCGGCATCATGGCAATGGGTATCGTAGCATTTGCTTGCGGCACAGCAGGCGGTGTTCTCCTTGCTAAGTTCATGAACCTCTTCCTGCCCAAGGGAAAGAAGATCAACCC
>JAZRGP010000278.1:0-5794 GCA_045644225.1 Christensenellaceae bacterium
TTTGTATTCCCATAGATCCCTTATCATACAAAAATTGATATAGTAATACTTATTTTTGCATATCATGCAATAGAACATTTTTTCGGATGAGGAGGAAGGACGGAGAATGCTGAGGATGATGCAGATAACGGCGGATGCGCCGACGGTGATCTTTCTGAACGGACAGCCTGCGGGAGAATTTGCGGAAGGGTCGGGATACCTGCCCGTTGGTGAAGGAGGGCTGATCTTTCAGGCGTTTCCCATGCGCGGAGGGCTGCTTCCCGTTGCGGCAAAGCTGGAGATCGCGGAGGATGATATCCGATGCGTCGGTCCCGATGCGCTGAAGCTGTATCTCCTGAGCGGCGGCAATATCCGCCTGCGGATCGGCTTCGAGGAACTCCCTCGGGAGGATGCCGCGATGCCGTATGTCCTGCGGAGGCTCAGCCTCGGGAACGATGTCCATGCATCGGTGTATTTCGACCGTGTGTTCTGCTTTTCTCTGGAGATGAGCGGCAGGGTGATGCTCGGCGGTGCTTTTTCGAAGAAGCTTATTTCCGCAGAGATCTTCCGTCGGGAGAATGCGATCGTGTTCAGCGGAAGCCATGCGGAGGGCAGGGAGTTTTTCGTCGTCGCATCGGGTCAGGAGCCGCGGGTATTGCTGCATCGGGATGCGGAGCAGCTTTCCGTCGGGGACGATCAGATCGAATACACCTGCGGGCTGATGCATGGCGTATCCGCAAGGGAGCGATTCGGTCTGCGCGAGGGTCGGATGCTTTCACGGGAGCTTCTTCGCGGCGATGCGGCGCTGCTCACGGCACTTGCCGTCGGGGTAAAGGAAGGTGCAGAGGATTTTTCCGTTCGGCTCGTGCATCCCATGCTGCGCAGAGAAGCGGGCTTTGCGGATTTCCGTGAATTTTTCGGTGACTTCTGCGATATAATTGCGGATGATGTGCAGAACGTCATCGGGTTGTGTTACGAGATCCATCCGAATGTTTACCGTGTGCGCAGGCTGCGCGGCAGCATAAAAGATGAACAAATTGCAAACATTGAAGAAATGGAAGAATGAGTCTGTTTTTTTGCGGAAAAAAGGTTTAATATAATAGGTAATCAAACCGAAAAAGAGGGACAAATATGTATTTTCCGTTTTATTATTGGGATCCGAGCCTGCTGCTCCTGCTCCCCGCGCTTATTATCTCCATCATTGCGCAGACACGCGTAAAATCCACCTATGCCAAATATTCTCAGGTCATGACGCGCTTCAACGTCATGAATGTGCAGGCGGCGAACGATATCCTGCATCGCAACGGCATCCATGATGTCGATGTGACGATCGGCGGCAGAGCGCTCTCGGATCACTATAACCCCGCGAAGCGTGCCATCCGCCTTTCCGCAGACCCCGAGACCTACCGTTCGGTCGCGGCAGTCGCAGTTGCTGCCCACGAATGCGGACATGCGATCCAGCATCACGAGGGCTATGCTCCGATGAAGCTGCGTTCGGCGCTTGTTCCCGTGGTGAACTTCGTTTCCATGCTGAGCTGGCCTCTGCTGATCGTCGGTCTGTTCGCAGGCATGACGAAGCTCGCTATGGCGGCGGCGATCGCATACGGTGCGGTCGTGCTTTTCCAGCTCGTGACGCTGCCCGTTGAGTTCGATGCATCCCGACGTGCGCTCAGGGCTCTGGAAGGCTCGGGCATACTCTCCTCCGATGAACTCGTCGGTGCGAAGAAGGTGCTGAATGCCGCGGCGCTGACCTATGTTGCGGCAACGCTCACGGCGGTCGCGCAGATGCTGCGGCTGCTGACCATCGCCGGCAGAAGAAGAAACTGACCAACAAAAAAACCACTCAGTTGTCTGAGTGGTTTTATTATGCTTTTTCTTAGTCCATGCCGTAGCGTGCGGGCATCTTGCGCTTGTGCTCGCTTCTGGAGTGATAGCGGTCGATGATGGCTTTGTCATGTTCTGTTGCAACGCCCGTGGAGATATATTCGTCGATCGCCTTGTATGTTACGCCCATATCCTGCTCGTCGGTCTGTCCTTCGAAGAGACCTGCGGAGGGAGCCTTTGTGACGATGTTCGTGGGAGCCTTGAGGAATGCGAGGAACTCGAAGATCTCCGTCGCCTTGAGGTCAGCGATGGGGTTGAAGTCATAGCCGCCGTCACCGTACTTGGTGAAGTAGCCCATGTAGATCTCGCTTGCATTGCCTGTGCCTGCAACGAGACGGTTTTCGCTTGCGCCGACTGCATAGAGCGTGATCATGCGCAGGCGGGGTGCGATGTTGGAGATCGCTGCGTTGTTGAGCGTGGTAACGCCCTCGAGCTGCTCCATCTCCTTTTCCTTTACGGCAGTGAGGTCGACCGTGCGGAGCTCGATGTCATACTGCTTCGCGAGTGCGATGCCGTCTTCCATATCCTCGCCGAAGTTTCTCTTGGAGGAGCAGGGCATGATGATGCCGACGGTATCTGCGCAGGCAGCCTTGCAGAGGATGCCGACGAGCGCGCTGTCCTTGCCGCCGCTGTTGCCGAAAACGATGCCCGTTGCGCCGCTTGCCTTCAGCAGTCCCTTGATATATTCAACTCTGTTATCAAATTCCTTCTGATAATCTCTCATATTGATGATCTCCTTTTTTGAGGGATCCTGCCCTCGAAATAATTATAGTCTGCTTCAAATCAAATTGCAATATCCCTTACTGCAGCAGGCGGAAGCGGTTTGCGGAAGATTCGATCACGCCTTCTTCATTGAGCTTTTTGATGGCGCGCATCAGGCTGATGCGGTCGACGTTCAGGTATGCCGCGAGCTCCGTGAGGTTCGTGTTCAGCTTGAATTCCTTCCTGCCCGTGCTCTGGTGGACATAGGTGAGGTATGCCATAAGTTTGTTGACGGTCCCCTTCTGCATCAGGATGTTGATATGCGAGGAAAGGATCTGCATTTTGCGGGAAGAGAGGAAGAAGAGGTTGTTGACGATCTGCGTATGATGCGGACAGAGGTTGTGGCAGGGCTGAACGATATGGTCGTAGCCGATCATGATGACCTCGCAGTCGGTATCCGCCTCGACGATGTATTCCAGATTGGGCATGGGCAGATAGAACTTCTCCCCGAAGACATCGTCGCGGTGGAGGTATTCCAGCAGGCTGAAGCTGCCCTCTTCGTCTGTGCAGTAGAGGTGCGCCGTTCCGCTGAGCATGACGCAGATGCTGTTGAGATGCTCGGAATAAGAGAGTATGCGCTCGCCTGCGCGGAAGCTCATGCGCTTCGCACCGAAGCACTCCAGCATTTTGGCGCAATGCGCCTCATCGATGTTATGGAAAATAGAAAGCTGATGCATGATAATCCTTCCTATTTGAAAATTTTTTCTATATTATACCATAAATTTTTCAAAATAGTAGCATTTGCAACAGATAAAAGCATGATTTTTTGTTTAAAATATAGTCAAGATAAATAACAGGAGGTTCTCTCAATGTATTGCATAAAAAAGGTAACAAATGATCTCACATGGGTTGGCGGCAATGACCGCAGACTGGCAATGTTCGAAGGCGTTTATTCCGTCCCGAACGGCGTATCCTATAACTCCTACCTCTTGACAGATGATATGACTGTTCTGTTCGACACGGTGGACTACTCCATCAGCAGACAGTTCTTTGAAAATATCGCACATGTCCTCGGTGGCAGAAAGCTCGATTTCGTCATCGTTCAGCACATGGAACCCGACCACGCAGCTACTCTGGAACAGCTCGTGGAAAAATATCCCGAAGTTACAGTCGTCTGCAACAAGAAGACCGCTGACATGATCAAGCAGTTCTTCACATTCGACCTCGACAGCAGAAACTTCGTTGTCGACGAAGGCAGCGTGCTCAAGACAGCAAACCATGAATTCCACTTCGTAAATGCGCCCATGGTGCATTGGCCGGAAGTAATGGTAACATACGACGCAGTAACAAAGACTCTCTTCTCTGCTGACGCATTCGGCACATTCGGTGCGCTCAACGGTGCGATCTTCGCAGACGAAGTAGACTTCAATCACGATTACATGGACGAAGCCCGCAGATACTACTGCAACATCGTCGGCAAATACGGCACACAGGTACAGGCGCTTCTCAAGAAGGCTGCTACGCTCGAGATCGATATGATCTGCCCGCTGCACGGTTTTGTCTGGAGAAGAAACATCGGCGACTTCGTTGAAAAATACCTTAAGTGGAGCAGCTACACTCCCGAAGAATACGGCGTAATGATCGCATACGCTTCCGTTTACGGCAATACCGCAAACGCAGCTGAGATCATCGCAGCAAAGCTCCGTGACCGCGGTGTAAAGGCAGTTGTTTACGACGTATCCGTAACACCTTCCTCCGATATCATCGCAGCGGCATTCCGCTGGAGCCACCTCGTATTCGCTTCCACAACATACAACGCAGGCATCTTCATCAGCATGGACGATCTGCTCCGTGACATCGCAGCGCACAACCTGCAGAACCGCACAGTCGCTCTCGTTGAGAACGGCTCCTGGGCTCCCACGAGCGGCGGTCTGATGAGAGAGATCCTCAGCTCCTGCAAGAACATGAACATCCTGAGCGATGCGCTCACCATCAAGTCCTCTCTCAAGGACGAGCAGATGGCACACCTCGAAGAACTCGTGGACTCCATCGTAAAGACAGTTCCCGGCGCAGTTGTTGAAGAATCCGCTCCCTCTCCCGCAGGCACAGTTGAGAACGACGCATTCTTCAAGCTCTCCTACGGCCTCTTCGTACTCAGCGCAAAGCAGGGCGATAAGGACAATGGCTGCATCGTCAATACAGTTGCTCAGGTGACAGACACACCCAAGCGCATCAGCGTAACGGTCAATAAGCAGAACTATACGCACGATATGATCCTCGCTACAAAGAAGTTCAACGTCAGCGTGCTTGATGAAACAGTTCCCTTCAAGGCATTCCAGCACTATGGCTTCCAGAGCGGCAGAGACGCAGATAAGTTCGGTCCCGATGCTGCAAGAAGCGCTAACGGCATCTGCTACGCAGCGGACAATGCAAACGCATTCTTCTCCGCAGACGTTGTCGAAGCGCATGACTACGGTACACATACTCTCTTCATCGCAGATGTCACCGAAGCAAAGGTGCTCTCCAAGGAGCCTTCCGTAACATATGCTTACTACTTCGATCACATCAAGCCCAAGCCCGCGGCAGCTGCCGAAGATAAAAAAGGCTTCGTCTGCAAGATCTGCGGATATGTATACGAAGGCGAAGAACTCCCCGCAGATTACGTCTGCCCGCTGTGCAAGCACGGTGTAGAGGACTTCGAACCTTTGAACTGATGATAAGCACTCATCTTCCGCTTTTTCGGATCGACTCGGGTTGTGCGGCGTACGTAGAGTACGTCTCCGCCCCTCGCTCCCGATAAAAACGAAATCTGAGCACTTCTTGTCAGCCGATAAGAAGGAGCGATAAGTATTCAACTTCAGTTCTGAAGTAATGACATAGCCTCACCTTCCGCTTTCTCGAAAGGGAAAGCGGAAGAAAACAAATATCAACACGACCATTTAAATTACAGATAACCCGATCAAAGGAGATTACATATTATGAAAAAATATATTTGCGACGTATGCGGTTACGAATATGATGAAGCAGCAGAAGGCAAGGCATGGGAAGAACTCCCCGAAGATTATGAATGCCCCCTCTGCGGTGTAGGCAAAGATCAGTTTTCCGCTGAGTGATTTTTACCCTTTATCGCTTAAGTCGGAATTAAAAGCAATACATAGAGGTGTCCGCGGGGATGGTTCATGCCGCCCCGCGGATGCCTTTTTTATTGACTGACGATAAGTATTCATCT
>JAZRGP010000279.1:0-1549 GCA_045644225.1 Christensenellaceae bacterium
CGTAGCTATGATCGTGCTGGATATCGCGGCACCCATCCTGCTGATGCTCGGGTTGACCATGACATCCTCCGCGAATGCATCCCTGCTCAATAATTTCGAGATCGTCGCGACCTCTCTTATCGCGTTTTTCGTGTTCCGTGAGGTCATCTCGCGCCATCTGCGCATCGCGATCATCCTCGTCGTGCTCTCCAGCATCATCCTCGGATACGAAGGCAGCGGAAGCTTCCTCTTTAACAAGGGTTCGCTGCTCGTTCTCGGTGCGTGCATCTGCTGGGGCATGGAGAACAACTGCACACGCAAGCTGAGCAGCAAGAGCTCCGCGGAGATCGTCATCATCAAGGGCATCTTCTCGGGTCTCGGCAGCCTGATCGTTGCGTTTATCTGCGGGGAGAAGCTCCCTCAGCTGCAGTGGATGCTGCTCATCCTGCTGCTCGGGTTCGTATCCTACGGTCTCAGCATCAACTTCTATATCCTCGCGCAGAAGGATCTCGGCGCGGCAAAGACAGGTGCTTATTATGCCGCGGCGCCCTTTATCGGCGTGGTCTTCAGCCTTCTGATCCTCGGGGAACGTCCGCAGCTGCAGTTTTACCTCGGTCTTGCCGTGATGCTCGCGGCGACGGTATTCATCATCCGCGATACCGTGACCCTGCAGCACGACCATGCGCATACCCATACGCATACGCACGAGCATCTGCACGACGGCATTCCGCATACGCATGAGCATACGCACACGCATACCCATCTGCACACCCACGGAGAGGATGAATCCGCGCACACCCATGCGCACCATGTCCTCGAGGAACATGTGCATTCCCATGAATAAATATCCCCCGCAGGGGCTTGTTTTGCGGGAAAAAACGGGTATAATATAGATAATTGTTGTAAACGATGCTTTCCGCATCACCCAAAGGGATAATGCCTTATTGATTTTAGCATGATCGGCGAACCGACGAGGCAATATCCCTTTTTTTAAAAGAAGGAGGGAGTTTTTCCATGCACGACCATCCCCACGACCATGCACATCCGCATACCCACGATCATGACCATCCCCACGACCATGCGCATCCGCACGGACATGTGCATTCCGAGGAACACAAGAAAAACATGCTGAACCGCCTTTCGAGAGCGATGGGTCACCTGCAGAGAGTCAAGCAGATGATCGAGGATGACGCAGACTGCAACGACGTGCTCATCCAGCTGACGGCGGTGAAGTCCGCGATCGGCAACACAGGCAAGGAGATCGCCAAGGAACACCTCACGCACTGCATCCGCGATGCCGTGGAAAGCGGCGACAATGCGGAGATCGAGGCATTCAAGGCGGCGCTCGATAAACTGCTGACCTAAACAAGCGCATTCCTCTCCTGCGGGAGAGGTTTTTTCTGCAGAAATACAGTTAAGGAACCGAACCATGAATAAACTCAACATAACAGACGTCCGCATCCACCCCGGCGACAGTGCTTTTCTGCTGGATGACGGACAGACCGCGATCCTCTATGATACGGGCTTCGGCTTTACGGGAGAGGCGCTCGCGGAGAAGATCGCAGAGACC
>JAZRGP010000280.1:0-1015 GCA_045644225.1 Christensenellaceae bacterium
TCATGCACCGCTATATCGCACTCCGCAAAAAGGCTCTCGGTGTCGATGAGCTGCACATGTATGACATCTATGCACCGCTTGCAGAGGATGTCGACGTGCATTACAGCTATGAAGAAGCTGTGGATATCGTGCTGAAGGCGCTTGAACCGCTGGGTGAAGAATATCTCAGCGTACTGAAAGGCGCATTCAAAGAAGGCTGGGTAGACGTCTGCGAAACAAAGGGCAAGACCTCGGGTGCATACAGCTGGGGCGTTTACGGCACGCATCCTTACGTTCTGCTGAACCACCGCGGCGACCTCGATAGCGTGTTTACCCTTGCGCATGAGATGGGTCACGCGATGCACACCTATCTCTCCAACAAGAATCAGCCCTATCCGCTTGCGGATTATACCATCTTCGTTGCAGAGATCGCATCCACGGTCAACGAGATCCTCACGACAAAGTATCTGCTGAAGACCGTCGAGGATCCCAAGCTCCGCAAATATATCCTCAATCACTATATCGATCAGTTCCGCACGACCGTCCTCAGACAGACCATGTTCGCGGAATTCGAGAAGATCGCGCACGAGATGGCAGAGAAGAACGAGCCGCTCACACCGCAGACTTTCTCGGATGCATATGAAAAGCTCAATACCCTCTATCACGGCGAGGATATGGTCAGCAACGATGATATCATCCGCTATGAATGGGCGCGTATCCCGCATTTCTATAACGCATTCTACGTTTACAAGTATGCGACGGGTCTCTCCACGGCATGTGCGATCGTCGCAGGTCTCGACGATCCCGAGAACCTCGAGAAGTATCTCGGCTTCCTCTCTCTCGGCGGCAGCAAATATCCCCTCGATATCATCGCCTCCGCAGGTGTGGATTTCAGCACGGTCGTCGGAAAGTGCATGGAAGAGTTCTCCCGTGCGCTGGATGAATTCGAAAAATTGGTATAAACGGAAACATATCCCTCTGCATTTTGCGGAGGGATTTTTTTGTTCACGGAAAGTTCAGCGGAAAGCGTTTGACA
>JAZRGP010000281.1:0-3912 GCA_045644225.1 Christensenellaceae bacterium
AGGTATGGATATGGTTAAGCTGGAGAAATATCAGGGCTTCTCCGCGGATATCGCAGGTGCGCTTTCGCTGCTCCTATGCTCGGTATTCAGCCTTCCCGTCTCCACGACACATGCGAAGACGACCTCCATCATGGGTGTTGGTGCCGTGAAGCGAGTTTCCGCGATCAACTTCGGTGTCGTTAAGGAAATGGTGCTGACATGGGTGCTGACCTTCCCCGGCTGCGGGCTGATCGGATTTTTAATGACGAAATTATTCATGGTGATTTTTACATAAGAAAGGTACGGTAATAAAATGGCTAAGAGCGATCACTTCTATTTTGAAAATTTTGCGGCAAGCACCGCACTCTCCAAGAAGGCAGCAGACTACCTCGTAGAATGCCTTGAAAACTATAACTCCGAAAACATCGAGAAGATGCTCGACGAAATGCACGAGATCGAACACAGCGCGGACATGAAGAAGCACGAGATGAACGAAATGCTCGCAAAGGCATTCGTTACGCCCGTTGACCGCGAAGACCTCGACATGCTGAGCCATCAGCTCGACGATGTTACCGATAAGATCGAAGAAGTTCTGCAGAAGTTCTATATCAACAGCATCGATACAATGATCTCCTCCGCAGTTGAATTTGCGAAGAAGATCGTCGTATCCTGCCAGCTTCTCTGCGATATGATGGCTGAGTTCCCGAACTTCAAGAAGTCCAAGGCACTCCGCCCGATCATCATCGAGCTCAACAATGTCGAAGAAGAATGCGACAGACTTTACCTGCATTCCATGCATGCGCTCACAAAGGATCCCTCGGATAATGTCCTCCTGATCCTCGGCTGGCGCGAAGTTTATAATGCACTGGAAGCCTGCGCGGATGCTTGCGAACGCGTCAGCGAATGCGTTGCTTCCGTTGTAATGAAAAATACCTGATCTATAAATTTGTTTGACGACCCTCAAAAGCGTGTATGGATAAGTACGCGCTTTTGCGCGTTTCAAGCCGCTTAAAAAAAGGCATCAAAAGAATGCCAGAATAAGTCAGTTTAAAGAATTGATTTTCTGCGGCTTACCGATCAAATTATGACACAGAATAACTATTAAGTTTTGTATTTTAAAAAGGAGAGTCATTTTAAGAATGAAGAAGAGCTATACGCGATCCATCAACGACGTTCTTTCGGGGCTGAATACGACTCCCGAAGGACTTTCCACCGCCGAGGCAAAGGCGCGTCTGGAAAAATACGGTCCCAACAAGTTAAAAGAAGCTGAAAAACCCACTCTGTTCCAGCGTTTCATCGCGCAGCTGAAAGACCCCATGCTGATCATCCTGCTGATCGCAGCGGCTGTCAGCGCGCTGACGGGTATGCTCGCGCATGAAAACGAATGGGCAGAAGTCATCATCATCCTCGCAGTCGTTCTGCTGAATGCGATCCTCGGTGTATTCCAGGAGAGCAAGGCGGATGCCGCGATCGAAGCGCTGCAGACTATGACCGCTGCGACCTGCAAGGTCCTGCGCGATGGCAAGCTCGTTGCGCTGCATTCCGATGAGCTCGTTCCCGGTGACGTGATTCTGCTGGAAGCAGGCGATGCCGTTCCCGCGGACGGTCGTATCATCGAAAATGCCAGCCTCAAGATCGAGGAAGCTGCGCTGACGGGTGAATCCGTTCCCGTTAACAAGATGATCGATGTTCTTACGCTCGCGAAGGAGCAGGAAGATGTTCCGCTGGGTGACCGCAAGAACATGTGCTACATGGGTTCCACAGTCGTTTACGGACGCGGCAAGGCTGTCATCACGGAAACAGGCATGGATACCGAAATGGGCAAGATCGCAGGAGTCCTCGCAGATACGAAAGACGAGCAGACTCCGCTCCAGCGCAAGCTCGATGACCTGAGCAAGCTGCTCTCCAAGATGGTCCTCGGCATCTGCGTATTTATCTTCGCATTCAATCTCCTTGTAGAAGGTGATTTCCATCTCGAGGTCATCCTCGATACATTCATGGTTGCCGTATCCCTCGCGGTCGCGGCTATCCCCGAAGGTCTCGCGACTGTCGTTACCGTCGTTCTTTCCATCGGCGTGACCAATATGTCCAAGCGCAATGCCGTCATCCGCAGACTGACTGCGGTCGAGACCCTCGGCTGCACGCAGGTCATCTGCTCGGATAAGACGGGTACGCTCACGCAGAACAAGATGACCGTTGTCGAGCATATCGGCGAAACAAACCTCGTCGCGACGGCGATGGCGCTCTGCTCGGATGCTGTTCTGAACGAGAAGTTCCAGGCAGAAGGCGAACCCACGGAATGCGCTCTCGTGAACTTCGCATATACCGTCGGTCTCAACAAAGCCGACCTCGAGGCAGCAACGCCCCGCGTTGACGAAGCTCCCTTCGATTCCGGCAGAAAGATGATGTCTACCGTTCACGATTGCGGCGGCAGCTTTGTTCAGTATACAAAGGGCGGTCCCGACGTCGTTCTGGCGCACTGCGCATATTACTATGAAAACGGCGAAAGCAAGCCCATGACAGAGGAAAAGCGTGCTGCGATCATGGCTGAAAACAAGGCTATGGCAGATAAGGCACTGCGTGTCCTCGCAGCGGCAAAGCGCGACTGGAGCGAAAAACCCGCTGACAATACTCCTGAATTCCTCGAGCAGGAACTCGTATTCCTCGGTCTCACGGGCATGATCGACCCCGTTCGTCCCGAAGTCAAGCCTGCGATCGAGCAGTGCCGCTCCGCAGGTATCCGTCCCATCATGATCACGGGCGACCATAAGGATACCGCAGTTGCGATCGCAAAGGAACTCGGCATCATCACGGATGCATCCGAGGCGATCACGGGCGCTGAGCTGGATAAGATCTCCGATGAAGACATCTGTGAATATGTAAAGAAATACAGCGTATATGCACGTGTTCAGCCCGAGCATAAGACGCGTATCGTAACCGCATGGAAGGCGAACGAAGCGATCACCGCAATGACAGGCGACGGCGTCAACGACGCTCCGTCCATCAAGTCCGCGGATATCGGCATCGGCATGGGTATCACGGGTACTGACGTAACCAAGAACGTTGCGGATATGGTCCTCGCGGATGACAACTTCTCCACGATCGTCTCCGCAGTAGACGAAGGCCGCAGAATTTACGATAACATCCGCAAGGCGATCCAGTTCCTGCTGGCATCCAATATGTCGGAAGTCCTCGGTGTATTCATCGCTTCCCTGCTCGGCTTCGTGCTGCTGAACCCCGTTCACCTGCTGTTCATCAACCTCGTAACAGACTGCTTCCCTGCGCTTGCGCTGGGTATGGAAAAGGCAGAGGCTGATACGATGATGCGTCCGCCGCGTAATTCCAAGGACGGCATCTTTGCGGGCGGTCTGTTCTTCGATATCGGTTATCAGGGCGTGCTCGTAACGCTCATCACGATCACTGCTTACCTCGTCGGTGCATACTTCGAGTTCGGCGCAGGCTTCTTCGCACAGCTCCGCTCCGCAGGTGTTTCCGGTCACGGTATGACCATGGCATTCCTCGCAATGTCCATGAGTGAGATCTTCCACTCCTTCAACATGCGCTCTCAGAGAAAGTCCATCTTCTCCATCAAGGGTCATAACAAGATCCTCTGGGCGGCAATGATCGGCTCTCTGCTGCTGACGACCGCAGTTCTGGAGATCCCCTTCATCGCAAATGCATTCGGTTTCACGATGATCGGCTGGGGCGAATATGCGATCGCGATCGTGCTTGCGATCATGGTGATCCCCATCGTTGAATTCGTCAAGGTCATCCAGCGCGCGGTTGCGAAGAAAAGAAAGGCTTAAATAAACCATAACAGGAGGAAAATAAATTGGATCTTGTACTCGAATTATTCGGTAATGTACTGAATTTCACATGGCAGCAGGGTGTCATGATCGTGATCGGATGTATCCTCATCTACCTCGCGATCAA
>JAZRGP010000282.1:0-4066 GCA_045644225.1 Christensenellaceae bacterium
GTTCTTCGGGGTACCTGTCTTTGCCGTTATGATGGCGGTGCTCAAGCTTTTTGTAAACAAGCGCCTTCGGACAAAAGGTCTCTCCACCGATACCCGCGATTATCATACGCAGAAAATCAGTAAATAAACTTGTCTATCAGCAGAATATAGTATATAATAGTATGTTGAAAAAGAATGCGGTAAAGGCAGGCAAACCTTTTGAACAACAGTTATCAGACCCTCGCAGGTGTATATGATTCCCTCATGTATGACATCGACTACGATGCATGGGCAGATTACATCGCGGGATTATTAAAAAAATATGCGCGCGAAAACGCACGTGTGCTGGAAGCAGCCTGCGGAACGGGCAATCTTTCCCTGCGCCTCAGTAAGCGCGGCTTCGACATCGCCGCGACGGACCTCTCGGAAGAGATGCTCTCTGTTGCTGCGGATAAAGCACGCAAAGCAGGTGCGTCCATCCCCTTTGCACGGCAGGATATGCGCGATCTCTCCTCTGCTCCCAAGCATGCCGTGATCGCCTGCTGCGACGGTGTAAACTACCTGACGGACGACGATGCGCTCCGTGATTTCTTCCGCTCGGCATATGCTTGCCTCAAGCGCAGCGGTGTACTGCTCTTTGATATCAGCAGCCATCATAAATTAAGCACCGTCCTCGGCAATGACTTTTTCTATGAAGACGGACCGTTCACGACCTACTTCTGGAAGAACAAGTTCGATCCCGAAAAAGAAACGGTGCAGATGCAGCTGACCTTCTTCCTGCGCGATGGCGAAATCTACCGCCGCAGCGATGAGACCCACCTGCAGAAGGCGCACCGTGCCGACCACATCATCGATTTGCTGAAAGAATGCGGCTTCGCAGAAGCCTATGCATATTCCTTCCTGACGGAAGACCCCTATACCGACACAGACGACCGCATCCAGTTCGTCGCGATCAAAAAGAAAGAAACGAGGTAAACACATGAAAAACGTCCTCTCCAGATACCTGCTCAACAACGATATCGTCATCTCCGCATCCGACACGACAGAGCTTGCGGAATACGCGCATCAGATCCACGAGACCTACCCCACGGCAACTGCCGCTCTCGGCAGAACGCTCACAGGCGCGGTCATGATGGCATCCGGCCTCAAGGGCAAGGACCAGAATCTCACGGTCTCCATCAACGGCGGCGGCCCCGCGGGAACAGTCCTCGCAACGGCAGATGCAAACGGCCGCGTTAAGGGCTGTATCAACAATCCCTTTGTGGATCTTCCCGCAAAGGAAGACGGCAGCCTTGATGTCGGCGGCGCGATCGGCAAGGAAGGCTTCCTGACCGTATCCAAGAACGTCGGCGCTCCCGAACCCTATGTCGGCAGAACTCCGCTCGTATCCGGCGAGATCGCAGAAGACCTCGCTTATTATTACCTGCAGTCCGAGCAGCAGCCCACAGTCGTATATCTCTGCACATGGGTCGATATCGATACAAAGGTCATCGCAGCAGGCGGTCTTATCATCGCTCCGCTGCCCGGTGCTTCCGAAGAATCTCTCAAGATGGTAGAAGAGCGTCTGCATCTCATCAACAACTATGCACTCATGCTCATGAACCTCTCTCCCGATGAAGCTGTCCGCAAGATCTTCAAAGGTCTCGATCTCAAGCATCTCGGCGATTCCGAGCTCAGCTACTGCTGCGATTGCTCCCGCGAACGTCTGGAACAGGTCCTCATCTCCCTCGGTGAAGCAGAGCTTAAGGACATCATCGAAAACGACCACGGCGCAGAACTCACCTGCCGTTTCTGCAACAAGAAATATCAATTCAGCGAAAACGAGCTCAATAAGCTCCTGCTGGAATCCAAGAGCTGATCTATGAATCATAAAACCAAAATTCTGAGCTTTGCGCGGAATGCGGAGTATTATTACGAGCGCTTTGAGCGTCATGCGGATAATTTCAATTATCTCGAAGCACTCGTCAATATCCGCCGCGCCCGCGAGCTCGATCCCAATAACGACGAATATTCCCTCAGCATGGCGGAAGTTCTGACGGAGATGGGCATTTACGAAGAATCCAATGCCATCCTCCTGCCGATGTATTACCGAAAAAGTCTCTATCAGGACGACGTGCTGTTCAATATGGGCTGCAATTTCTACGGTCTGCGCGAAAACGACAAGGCTTACGACTGCTTCTCGCAGTATGTTACGCTCTATCCCAATGCCGACCTCGTTTACGATGCATCCGATATGCTTGATATGCTCAATGAGGATGCCGCTATAGAGGAACTTCCCATGACGCCTGCACAGAACGAGCTTGCAGACCGCGGAAAATACCTCATCGACTGCGGAGATTTCGCAGGTGCGGTCGAGATCCTGAAGCAGCTGACCGAGCAGTGTCCTGGGCTGCACTTTGCGGAAAACAACCTCGCTCTTGCGTATTACTGCCTCGGAAACCTCGAGGATGCGATCTTCGTGGCAAACAATATTTTAAAGAGCGATCCGCAGAATCTGCATGCGCTCTCCAATCTCGCGCTGTTCCATTATTCCAACGGCGTTCCCAACAGCGAGAATATCTTCCTCAAGAAACTCTCCCGCCTGTCTCCCGCAGACGGCGACGATTCCTTCAAGATGCTGCTCACCTACTGCGAGCTCGGCGAACACAAGAAGGCATATAACCATATCAGCAGACTGCTCGATGAAAAGCCCTATGATGCCCGTGCGCTCTTTATCGCGGGGCTGATCAGCGCAAACATCGGTGAATACAAAGAATCCTTCGATTATTTTGATAAAATGCTCAAGATCGATCCCATGGATTCCCTTGCGCTCTATTATAAGGAGCAGATCCGCGAAGCCATGGAAGGCAAGCCCACGGAGTTCTTCGCATATTCCTATCAGGTCCCTACGGACGAGATCCGCAGACGCCTCGATTACCTGAATGAATGCGCAAGAATGAACATGGATGCTCTGCTCGAGCGCTGGAACAGCGACGATCAGACCATGCGCAGGCTCGTCCTCTGGGGGCTCTACCTCATCGAACCGACGATCAAGCGCCTCTCTCTGGAGCTTTTGAACCTCATCGGCGACGAATTCTCCATCAGTGCGCTCAAGCGATATATCCTCAAGGAAACCGAACCCGACGAAGTGAAGAACGATATCTTCATTATGCTGAATATCCACCACGTTCCGCTGCCGTATATCGCCTATATCAACGGCAGAATCGCGGAGGTCAATCTGCATCCCGTGAACGACCCCGAACTGCCCAAGATCCTGGAATGCCATAAAGAGGTCATGCAGCGCACCGCCGCATCCAGATTCACAGTCGGCAGAAACGCAGTCGTCGCAAAAAGTGCGGATATCCTGCGCACATACAGCCTGTAGCTCAAGAAAGCACCCGTCTTCCGCAACCATGAGATATGGGCAGCGGCACTCCTTTATACCGCGCTGCAGATCTTTGCGGAGGACGCTCTCCCTACGCTCGACGAACTCTGTGCGGAGTTTTCCGCAGACCACCTCGGCGTATCCCGTTGCATCAAAAAGATCCGATCCACACTTACGGAGGAAAACTAAATGTCTGAAGTTTTTGATTTTTGCAGCAGATTTACCGCTGACTATCTCGCATGGTGCCAGAAGCACCCCGAGGTCGCCGCAGATGAAGACAAGCTGGAGCAGATCTTCCCGCGGCAGTATGAAAAATGGTACTCCTCTCCCAAGAGCTGGCTGGATAACAAGTCTCCCAACCAGTATTTTGAGGAGATCGAGGACGCACAGATCTATGCTTCCATGTTCGTCAGCTATCTCGAGCAGGATATCGAGATCCCCGAGCCGCTGATCGACTGCATGATGCACCATAAGGAAAAGATCTATCCCATCCTCAGAAATATCCTGCTGATCGACGGCACAAAGGACATCGCCGCAGAAGACCTCGACGACGTCCGCGCACATATCATCCCGCTCATCACGGAGATGGAGATGCCGCATCCCTTCGACCGCTATGTTGCTCTGCTCCGCGATGCAGAAGTTGTCGGTCCGCTGACGCAGGAACTCTCCCTCATCCTCGAGGATCCCGATGACCTCGCGGATAAAGTCCGATCGTAGCCATGT
>JAZRGP010000283.1:0-7010 GCA_045644225.1 Christensenellaceae bacterium
AGTGATAATAATGAAAAAAGTAATATCTATAATACTTTGCATAATCTGCCTATTTTCCATAGGGGGATGTAGTTCATTTTCTGTAGATAAAAAATCGGAAATTTATAGCAAAACTGTACACGAATTGCTTAATGCATTGGACAACAAAGATGTAAATGCAATTTACAATCTTTTTTCTGTCTCTGTTCAAAATGATTGCGAAAAATTAAAACAAAAAATTGAAGAATTTGTTTTGATATATAACGGTGCAACTGAAAGAATTGGGGACATTTCTTCTCTGGCGGGAGGTGCTTCCTATGAACAAGGAAAGGTATGCAAAAACGCCTACACCACGTTTCCCGTTTTTTCTGACGGTAAATATTACTGGATTTATCTCGATTTAATGTACGAAAACACATTTGACGAAAGTCAAATAGGCATTACCCAACTGGATTTTCTTACAGCTGATGCCTACTACGATTTTCGCTCAAGCGAAGTTAAACAAGGTAAGGATATAGGACTCAATATCTTTAATAAAGAGATTGACGATTATAATGTTATCTCGATAAATAATTATCCCTATAACTATCGCCCTACTGAAAATCTTAATATTGATGAAGTAAAGTCGTTTTTTAAAACTTCAACTTCTCTTGCGGATTTTGAAAAAAGGTTCGGTACGGCAGCAGCGAGCGATGAGTTTGGTTTTATGTATTCATTACCCAAACAGGATGGCGAGAGTCGCTTTTTATATGTTTCCTGCCGGGGCGATAAAATCATTTATTCTAATATTTTAGGCAATTTTTCTTATATTGATACGGTTTTAGAAGAAGAATAATCCGATACCTAAACCGGTGCAACTTGCCATTTAAAAAGCAGAGTCGCTAATGCGGCTCTGTTTTTTTGCTTTTCGGAGAGATTTTGTTTTTTTGAGGATGGTGTTAAATTACGGGCAAGAGGGATGCTCTTCCTCAACGATCGGGATCAGCTGTTCAAAGGTTACAAACTCGTAGCCGTGTTTCTTCAGCAGCTCAATGATGGATTCGATCCGTTTGTGATAGAAGCGAACGCCTTCGTGGAGATAGTATTTTTCGTGGAGACGCATTCCTTTGACAAAGGGGATCTTTTTTTTGCTCAGTTCAAAGGGATGAACATAAAACACATAGTAATCATTTTTCCTGAGATATTGTTTGATCAGTATTTTTACAAACCACCAATGACCGAGTCGAACATAGCCGCCGCCGGAAATGGGGAAAGGAATCCCCAGAGCGGTTCCTTTGGAAAGGCCGAATTCGTAGAAGTTATTCAGACGGAAGATGTTCTTGCGCGTTTTTTTGAAATCCTTCAGATCCAGATTGGTCGTATGCCGTGCCATCGGAAAGTTAAGATAGCTGGAATCATATTGGAATCCCAACTCGCGGAGGATATCCAGCCGAGCCTTATCAATGCTGAAACAAGGCGCACGGAATCCTGTGATCGGAGTATCAAAAAGCTCCTGCATTTGAGCTTTGCTGTGCTGGATGTCTGCTCGGAACTGTTCCGCGGGGATGAACATGGGCGGAATGTGTTGGCTGCCGTGCAGTGCCAGTGCATGTCCGTTGCGGAGGTGTGTTTTCAGGCGATCGGCGATTTTCGGAGCCAGACTCCCCAGAACGAACAAGGTGCTTTTGATATTGTGCCGATCCATTATTTTCATATATTCGTCAAAACCGTCCATAAGGTCATCATCCATTTTGATGCCCTTATTTTGGATGCATTCTGTATCGGAAAAAGTTTCTACGTCCATGGTAAAGACGGCATATTTTTTGTGTTCCATCTGTTCGTCCGTTCCGTTTGCTCTGATTTATTTCTCGCAATATTCCTGCTTGCCGATCTCGTAGATGTCGTTTCCGTGGCAGTCCACACCTACGATCAGCGGCATATCCTCGACCTCAAGCCTGCGCAGGGCTTCCGCACCAAGCTCGGGGAATGCGATGACTTCCATGCTCTTTACGCTCTTCTGCAGCAGCGCTCCCGCACCGCCTGTTGCAAGGAAGTATACACCGATATGCTCCTGCATGGCTTTTTTGACATTGTCCCCGATCACACCCTTGCCGACTGCGCCATCCGCGCCGTTCGCATAGAGGATGGGCGCATATGCATCCATGCGGTAAGAAGTCGTCGGTCCGCAGGAGCCGATCACGTTTCCGGGGAGCGCAGGACACGGACCGCAGTAATAGATCACTGCGTGCCTGAGATCAAGCGGAAGTTCCTCGCCTGCCGCGATCATGTCGCAGAGCTTTTTGTGCGCGGCATCGCGTGCGGTATAGATCGTTCCCGAAAGCTTGACGACGTCGCCTGCCTTCAGTTCCTTTATCTGTTCCTTCCCCATAGGGAGAGTGATTTTTTTCATCATAATGCCCCTTTCTCAGATCGTCGCAGATGCATGGCGAAGCGCATGGCAGCAGTAGTTTACCGCAACGGGCAGACCCGCGATATGCGTCGGATATTCCGCGATATGCACCGCAAGGCAATAGTTCTTTCCGCCCAGCGCCATGGGACCCATGCCCAGCGCATTGATGCGGTTTTTGATATCCTCCTCCATCTCCGCAAGCACGGGATCGCTGCTCGGCTCACCGAGTTTGCGTGCGAGCTGACGCTTTGAGAGCATCGCCGCATATTCGAATGTTCCGCCGATGCCTACGCCGATGATCACGGGAGGACAGGGATTCGCAGAGGCAAGCGCGGCCGTCTCCACGATAAAATCCTTGATGCCGTCGATCCCTGCGGAAGGCGGGAACATCTTGATCTTGCTCATGTTTTCACTGCCGAAGCCCTTAGGGAGAGCGGTTATTTCGATCTTATCCCCGGGGACGATGCGCGTATGCAGAACCGCAGGCGTATTATCGCCCGTGTTGACGCGACCGAGCGCAGAAAGCACGGATTTACGGAAATACCCCTCCGCATATGCCTTTCTCACGCCATCGTTCACGGCATCCGTAAGGTCGCCCGTGATATGCACATCCTGACCGATATCCATCAGCACGACCGCCATGCCCGTATCCTGACAATACGGAACTTTCGTCTCGCAGGCGATCTCAGCATTTTCGATCAGCTGGCAGAAGATCTCCCTGCCCTGCTGAGAGGTCTCCGTCTCCTTCGCCGCAGCAAAGGCATCGATCACTTCTTTCGGCGGACATACGCAGGCTTCTCTGAAAAGCGCCGCAACGGTCTCCGTTATTTTTTCGGATGATATTTCACGAATCATATTTTTCTCCATTCGTTTTTTTCATTTGATCTATATATCATATCACAGTTTTGCATGATCGGGTTGTCGAATGCTGACAAAAAATGAATATTTTTGCACATGACCGCATTAAAAAACCGCAGTTGTATTCTGCGGTTGATTTATTTACTGTTTTTCGATGTATTCCATCAGCTCCGCAAATCCACCGTTCGGATAACGGCTGATATCGGCATCGGCTTTGTTGATCAGGCATGCGGGAAGCAGGAATACCTTCATCCCGAGCGCCTCCGCGACCATGTCATCTCCGACGTCATTGCCGACCATGATGCACTCCTCTGCCGATACACCGATGCGCGAGAGGATCTCTCTGTAATAGTCGGGGTTCGGCTTGCAGTAGCTGATGTTTTCATAGGTCGTTACGAGTTCAAAATCCTCATGCTGCATCCCTGCCCAGCGGATACGCTTCTGCGTTGCGATCGCAGGAAAGATCGGGTTTGTCGCAAGGACGACTCTGTAGCCCTTTTCCTTCAGCTCTTTCACGGTCTCCGCTGCCTGCGGATCGAACCCACATACCTCGCGGACCTTATCGAATTCCTCTTCATAAAACTTCGCAAACTGCGGTTCGTCTTTTCTGGCATCCTCGCCGAATATCTGCGCAAATACATCCCAGAAGACCGCCTCGTTCGTCTTTTCTCCCGTGTTGCCGATCATCGCGGCTGTCCCGCGCCATACGGCATCGATCAGCTTTTTGGGATCGTAGCCCAGCGGTGCGAGCCTTGCAGCAAGACGCTTAAAATAATCTTTTACAAAAACATCCTGATCCATGGGCAGAAGCGTTCCGTCCAGATCAAACAGCACTGTCGTTATCGGCATGGTCTTCCTCTTTCATATCATATTTATTCTATTTTAAACCGCCAATGTTGAACTGTCAACTTTTCCGTTTCAGTGTTCTGAGATACGCCTTCTGTTCATCGGTGATGCGATAGCTCTCGATCGCCTTCTGAATAGTTTTGTTGTGGGTCCATGGATCCAGCCTGCCCTGCTCAAGATACGGCAGAACGGCATCATACTGCTTCGCGAGCGCCGTCGCGAAATACCATGCGACCATCATGCGGATATAGTAATCCTCTCCCTTGACCGCCGCGACGCGATCGGGATATTCCATGCGGAAGTCTTCCTCCAGATAATACCGCATCAGCATGCCGATCCCGAAGCGCACCGTATAGACATGCTCCGGTGCCATCCACTCCCCGACCTTGCCGATCAGCTTATCGCGGTTTTTGCCGAACACTTTCGGATTCAGTCCGTCGCAGGTCGCCCAGTTATCGACATGCGGCAGAAATGCATCCACGCGCATGACCGCTTCGTCATATTCCTTGATATCATCCAGCAGAAACGCATGGAGGTTATTCTCCTCATAATATCCGTGCGGCAGGTCGGAGAGGAATATCTCTGCCGTCTCTGTCCGCGCAAGCTTCTTTGCGTATTTCCTCAGCTCGGGTACGCGCACACCGATGACTTTCCCGCGTTCTACCGTGGGCATCAGCTTACTGTGAAAATCCCCATATGCCGCATCCTGCATGGAAAAGAGCATCTTCCTGATCTCTTCGCGAACCGCTGTTTTCTTCATCCCGCTACCTCTGTTTTTTCTTAAATTATACTATGAAACAAATCCCTTTGCACATTATTTCTCGCGTTTTCATACTGTGTTATTGCGGACGCGGTTCTCAGTCTTTACGAATCGGGCTCAGTTCCCTGCCTGATGCAGGGCTTTTTTTCATATTTCATTCTCCGCATTATCTTTTTCTATAGAAGAAAACGTTCAAAGGCATTGAAAAAAGCAAAATTAAGGATTATACTAAAAGCTGTTTGACACAGAATGTTATTTCAGTAAGGAGTATATTAAAATGGCTTACGATCGTATATACAATTTCTCTGCAGGTCCCTCTATGCTGCCCGTATCCGTTCTCGAGCATGCACGCGACGAGGTCATGAACTATGGCGGCAGCGGCATGAGCGTCATGGAAATGAGCCACCGTTCCAAGGTCTATGACGGCATCATCAAGGATGCGGAAGCACTCCTCCGCGAGGTCATGGGCATTCCCGAAAACTATAAGGTCCTCTTCCTTCAGGGCGGTGCATCTCTGCAGTTCGCTATGATCCCCATGAACCTGATGAAGACAGGCAAGGCTGACTATATCGTTACAGGTCAGTTCTCCGGCAAGGCTTACGAAGAAGCTCAGAAGTACGGTCAGGCAAACCTCGCCGCTACAACAAAGTCCGAGAACTTCTCCCGTATCCCGAGACAGTCCGAGCTCAACCTCGATCCCGAGGCTGACTATGTTCACATCTGCTTCAACAACACCATCTTCGGCACAAAGTGGGACTATATCCCCGAGACAGGCAATGTTCCGCTCGTTGCGGACATGAGCTCCTGCATCCTCTCCGAGCCCGTTGATGTTACAAAGTTCGGCATGATCTATGCAGGCGCACAGAAGAACGTCGCTCCCGCAGGTCTCACCATCGTCATCATCCGCGAAGACCTCATCCGTACAGACCTCCCCGCTTTCGTTCCCACGATGTGCAACTATTCCATCATGGCAAAGAACGAATCCATGTATAACACACCTCCCTGCTACCCCATCTACATCTGCAAGCTGGTGCTCGAATGGATCAAGGGTCTCGGCGGTCTCACGGAAATGCAGAAGCTCAATCAGAAGAAGGCTGATCTTCTTTACGGTTATCTCGAAAACAGCAAGCTCTTCCGCTCCGCTGCTTCCGCAGAAAGCCGCTCCATGATGAACGTTACCTTCCGCTGCGACGACGAAGAAAAGAACGCTGCATTCGTTAAGCTCACAGGCGAAAACGGCATGTCCAACCTCAAGGGGCACCGTTCCGTCGGCGGCATGCGTGCTTCCATCTACAACGCAATGCCCTATGAAGGCGTGGAAAAGCTCGTTCAGTTCATGAAGGATTTCGAAGCTAACAACGCATAAAACATACTGCATATAAACATCAAGGCTATCTGCAAAAAAACAGATAGCCTTTTTTCATAAAGTATTGTATACTGTTATTGTGTTGAAGAAAGGAACTGCAATGACGAACAATAACTTATCCAATATCCCCGACCGCAAAAAATGGTTCGAAAATCTGAAAAAAGTACTGCGCCTGATCATCAAGGAGCCCAAATTCGTATTCCTCGGTGAAGAATTCGACGGGCAGGCGTTTTTCCTCAGCAACCATGTCGGTGCTTCTGCTCCGCTTACGCTTGAACTCTACGGCAGACATCCCTTCCGCTTCTGGGGCACTTATGAAATGAACTCCGGCCTCAAGGAAGTCTATAAATATCTTACGGTAACCTATTACCACAAGAAGAAGCACTGGAATCTCACGCTCGCGCGGCTCTTCTGCCTGATCGCAGCGCCGCTGGTCACGATCTTTTACCGCGGGCTGAATCTGCTCTCGACCTATCCCGACATGCGTTTCCACAAGACCATCCGCGAAAGCCTGAACACTCTGAAGAACGGTCACAGCCTCTTCATCTTCCCCGAGGATTCCTCCGACGGTTATCATGACGAGCTGACTTACTTCCATAACGGTCTTGTATTCATGGCTGAGCAGGCGATCAAGGCAGGCTACGACCTTCCGGTCTTCCTCGCTTATTACCAGAAGCCTCACCGCAGATACATCGTCGATAAACCCATCCGCCTTTCCGAGCTTGTGAAGATGGGCGAATCGAGAGATGCCATCGCCGAGATGCTCCGCAAGCGCTGCAACGAACTCGGCACAATGACACTCACCGAATCCT
>JAZRGP010000284.1:0-1646 GCA_045644225.1 Christensenellaceae bacterium
GAACGGAGAGGTCAAAACTGAGACCCATTGCAACGGAAAACATATAGATGAAATACTGACCCGAATTATAAGTACCGGGGAGTTCGCGGACTTTTTTGATGAAGGAGCAAGCCACACCGAGTGTTGTTACACCGAGCATAACGACGGTGATATTCGTTGCGTTTCCTGTGATCAGCCAGCTTACACCGAGCGATACTCCGACGCAAAGCACTGCGAGCAAAAACGAGGGAACATAACCGAGCATGCGTTTAAAAGAGAAGGGCAGCTTTGTCTCAGCAAATGCAGAACCGAGCGTTTTCTCAAGATCACTGTCGTGTGAATTGCCGTCAAGTCTGAATGCAGGAAGGATCCTGCGGAGGATACGAGGCATGAAGGAGAGAATGATCGCGAAATAGATGCCGCCTGCGATGAGGTCTGCTGTATTGGAAAGCAGGATCGTATCCTGATCAACTCCGAGTGCAAGACCGATCGCCATGAGGTTCGGTGTTCCGCCCGTATACAGACCGACAAGCATCGCATTGATCTTACCTGCTTCGGGAACGATGTCCTTGAAGATCAACGTGGAGAGCGTTGTAACAAGAGCGACTGCAACGATGATCAGCGCAAAAGAGATCAGCGCAGGTCGGGCAAGCTTCTTAAGAGATGTCAGATTCGCACTGAAGAGGATCAGCGGGATCGCGATCGGCACACAAACCTCGGAAAGCGTTGTTGCCATGGATGTATCGCTGAAAAGAAAACTCAGCAAAAAACCTGCGGCATAGCACAAAAATACAGGTCCGAGCAATCCGAACGCCTTGAATCTGTCGCTCAGAAGGACCATAATCCGCGGTAAAATAACAATAAGAGCAATGATAATAATACCCTGGAACATATATAGCTGACCTCAATGATTATTTATTAAATTATACCAAAATACAGTTAAAGATTCAATAAAAGAAAAGCACCATATTTATGATGCTTTCTTAAACTTGAAGTCGATTTCATTATATAATGTGAATCCGAGGATCAGCAATCCGCCGATCGCCTGCATCCACGAGAGCGGCTCGCCGAGGATCGTTACGGAAACAAGCACCGCAACGAGCGGATCGATATAGCTTAAGATCGCTGCGCTCTGACCGGGGATATCTTTGAGAGAACTGAAATACATGCAGTACGTTATGCCGGTATGGATAATACCGACGACAAGCAGGCAGATCCAGCCTTTTGTATTCATTGTGCCGAGCGTAATACCGCTTGTCAGCGCGACATAGGGGATAAGAACGATGATCGCGGAAAGGAACTGCAGGAAGGTCCTGTGGATGCCCATTGTCTTTTTGATGAACTTATTGATCAGCACGACAGACGCATAGAACACCGCAGCACCGAGACCAAAGAGGATGCCGATCAGGTCGGAACCGCCGTTCCCGAGGTCGCTGATGCCCGTGATCAGAATAATGCCGACGGTGGACATCACGAAGCAAAGGATCTGCTTCGGTGTAAGCTTCTCGCGGAAGAGCATCGGGCTAATGATGGTCACGAGGATGGGAGCAAAATAATAGCTGAGCGTTGCGACAGAGACCGTCGTATAGCGGTAGGCTTCAAAAAGAAGGATCCAGTTGATGCCCATTGCCGCACCCGAGATCAGCAGCAGAACAAGTTCGTTTCGG
>JAZRGP010000285.1:0-5327 GCA_045644225.1 Christensenellaceae bacterium
CACCAGAACAGACCGTAAGCTGTGAAAGCTGTGCCTGCGAAGGTGTTGCCCTGCTTCATTTCGCGGATACCTGCGAGGATCTGAGCGAGACCGCCGAGAGCGATGCCCATTGCTACGATCACGATAGAGAGCGGCAGAAGACCTGCGTTGTGGATGTTTAAGAGAACTGTTGTCATGCCGAAGCCCAGCAGACCGAGCGGGCCGGGATTTGCTTTTGTTTCAGAATGCATTGGTATTTCCTCCAAAAATATTGTTTTTGCTGATATCCAGCACAAACGACGATAGTATATCATACTCGGGAAAATATTGCAAGATTCGACATTGATCGGAAATATTGTGAAATTTCGGAAATGGTAGTATACTGAAAAAAATACTTTTTTTAGGTGATAACTATGAAACCGAAAACCAAAAAGAGACTGAAGATCACTGCTGCCATACTTGCTGTCGTAGTTGCGGTATACGCAGTGATCGCGCTGATGCCGCGCAGGGATAACTTCCCGCTGGAGAATCCGTTTATTGCGGAAGAGGGCGATATGCCTATGCTGATCGCACATGGCGGTGGTCACAAGGAGTTCCCCGACAACACCCTTGAGGCGTTCTACAATGCCTACAGCGTGGATAAAAACGCGATGATGGAAACGGACTGCAGCATCACGAAAGATGGTGTTGTGATCCTCTCTCACGACACTACGCTCGACCGAAAGACGAACGTCACAGGGAATATCGCGGACTGGAATTACTCGGATCTGATGGCGCAGAAGGTCGACTTCGGCTATACGAACCCCACGAACGATGACGATATCCTCATTGGTGATCGAGAACACTTCAAAACAGATGACGGAGTGGAGAAGTATCCGACTGACGTGGAATATCCCGAAGGGATCGAGCCGAGAGACGAAAAGGTTTTCCTTGCGACGACCTTCGAGGAGCTGCTCATTGCATTCCCCGAAAACTATATCAATATCGAGATCAAACAGTCGGGAGAGCTTGGTAAAAAGGCACTGAAAGAGGTCCTGCGGCTGATCGAGAAATACGATGCGTTTGACAGAGTCGTCGTGGCGAGCTTCCATAATGAGATCTATGACGAGTTTATGAGGCTGATCGAGGAGAAAGAGGTCCCCGAAACATTCATGTGTTCGCCGGGAACGATGGGTGCAGTATCCTTTGTTGCACTGCAGCTGTTCGGACTGGATGCACTGTTTACAGACGGTATGTGCGTATTCCAGATCCCCATGGAGGAATACGGATTCAACCTCGCGAAGGCATCCCTCGTGAATAACGCACACAAGCACAATCTCGCAGTGCAGTACTGGACGATCGATGATCCCGAGGATATGCGGTATCTCATCGAGATTGGTGCAGACGGCATCATGACAAACTATCCGCATCTCTTAAAAGAGGTTTACGAAGAATATCAATAAAGCAATAAAAAAACCGCTCGTAAAGAGCGGTTTTTGTTTGTAAAGAATTACTTCCAGGGGAAGGTTACCAGACCGTAGATGTAGATGAAGATGATTACGGCAGGAACGATGTACTGGAAGAGAGGCTTCATCCAGTTCTTAACCTTAAGACCCTTACCTTCGTTTGCTTCAGCAAGGAAGTTATCCCAACCCCAGCCAAACTTATTGCAGCAGAAGAGTGCGAATACGAGAGAACCGATCGGGAGGAGGTTGTAGCTGACGATGAAATCCCAGAAGTCGAGCCATGCAGAACCGTCGTTGAAGGGCTGGAACTTGAAGATGCTGTAGCCGAGAGCTGTTGTGAGAGACGTGATGAAGAGGACGATACCGCAGATGATACTGCCCTTGGGACGGCTCCAATTGAACTTTTCACGAACACAAGCAAGGATGTTTTCGAATACTGCGAGAACTGTGGACATAGCAGCGAATACCATGAACAGGAAGAAGAGTGTACCCCAGATTCTGCCGCCTTCCATATTGTTGAATACAGTAGCCATCGTATCGAACAGGAGACCGGGGCCTGCGCCTACTTCGAGGTTATAGGAGAAGCAAGCGGGGAACAGGATAAGGCCTGCCATGATAGCAACGAAAGAGTCGAGAACGATGATGTTTACGGATTCGCCAAGGAGAGATCTCTCTTTGCCGATATAGCTGCCGAAGATCGCCATCGAACCGATACCGAGAGAGAGCGTGAAGAACGCCTGGTTCATAGCTGCAACAACTGTGCTGCCTGTGATCTTGGAGAAATCGGGAAGGAGATAGAACTTCAGACCTTCGCCTGCGCCGGGGAGCGTGAAGCTGCGGATCGCAAGGATGACCATGATGCCGAGGAGCGCAACCATCATATACTTTGTAACACGTTCGAGACCGCCCTGGAGGTTGAAGCTGAGTACGAGGAAGCCGAGAACGACTACGATCGCGAGGAAGCCAACGTTAACACCGGGGTTGGTGATCATGGAGACAAAGCCGAGGTCGGTATGCTGACCGACGAGGAACTTATAGAAGTAGTAAACGATCCAGCCTGCAACGACAGTATAGAAGGACATCAGGCAGATATTGCCGAAGAGTGCGAGCCAGCCGTGAGCATGCCACTTGTGACCGGGCTTCTGGAGCTTCTGATACATGCCGATAGGGCTTGCCTGAGATGCACGGCCTACGGAGAATTCCATAACCATTACGGGGAGACCGAGGAGGATCAGGCAGAGAACATAGATGAGTACGAAACCGCCGCCGCCGTTCTGACCTGTGAGCCAGGGGAACTTCCATACGTTACCGCAGCCGATCGCGCAGCCTGCACTCAAGAGGATGAAGCCAAGACGGCTTCCGAGTCTTTCTCTTTTCATGGGAATGATTCCTTTCTGAAAAAATGAATGTTTTGTATATTAAGCAGAATGCATAATAACCTTTGCTGAAATATACAGAATAATTATAAACGATTTGTAAACAAAAGCCGATAGGGAAATGAGGTTTTTGAAAAAACCGAAATAAACAGCACCGCCCGATGAGCGGTGCTGTTGGTTATATCAGTTAGTATCATGATCATAAACAGAATGGCTGCGCAGGCCTTCATTGATCTTATTCACAAGAGGATCGGAAAGTATCGCACAGGATTCGATATGCACCTTATCCGAGCCTACGAAGAGTGTAAGAGAATCCGAATTTTGGCGGATATCTTTGACCTGAGAGAAATAATAAGTTTTTTTGTTTCCTAAAAAGGTAGTGTATTCAAATGTGTTGTCATCGATGATATTGATCGTTTGATTCTTCCAGCACATGACCGCAGCCGCACCGAGCAGAGCACAGATCAGCGTACCGATCAAAAGCAGAAATTCGTGAACGATAAATGCACCAACAACAAAGGCGAGCGCCGCAACAAAAAGGAAGATACCCAATCCAAAGACCCAAACGGGTAAAAACATATCTGCGCGAAGAGACGAATCTTTTTTCATATAAACCTCCCATAATAATATTAAATTTTGGTTTTCGGTTGAGTCGATTATACCATAGAGGGCATTTGAAATCAATAATTTATAAGAAGCTGAATGAATGCTGCTTCGCGCCTCCTTGAGGTTCAAATCCTGTGTATTCAACAGATAAAAAAAGAAACCCCATAATAATGGAGTTTCTTTTTTTATTGGTCGAGGTGACAGGATTTGAACCTGCGGCCTCTTCGTCCCGAACGAAGCGCGCTACCAAACTGCGCTACACCTCGATATGCGGCTCCGTAATAAACAGAGCCGATTTGCTTGGAGCCAACGACGAGACTCGAACTCGTGACCTGTTAATTACGAATCAACTGCTCTACCACCTGAGCCACGTTGGCATTTCCAGCGACCTATAAAAGTTTATCACAGCACGCAGGAGTTGTCAATCCTTTTCGGGAAAAATTCCTGCGTGCTGAAAGGGCAGAGGTGTTATCTGCGGAAGTACTGATAATAGCAGCACTTGATGTTGCCGTTATAGAGCTTTCTCTTTTTATCAGCCTTGATGCCGAAGTGATTCTCGAACTTTTCGTCGGCGCAGATGATATAGAACTTAAAGTTCTTGAGCCTGCTGAAGCGAGCGCCGAGCTCAGCATAGAGCGCATGAGCATCTTCCATCGTATTGAGGCGGACCGCATAGGGCGGGTTTGTGATGATCGTGCCGCAGTCTGTCTCGGGAGAGAAGTCGCGTGCGTCAGCGACGCTGAAGCGGATCATATCCAGAACGCCTGCACGTCTTGCATGGAACTTCGCGACGTTGAGTGTCTTTTCGTCGATATCGGATGCGAAGATCTGAACGTCGGGTTTTGCGATGATCTCGGAGAGAGCCTGCGCGCGTTCGTCCTTATAAGCTGCCTTGAAGGCATCGTTCCATTCCGTGAAGTCGAATTCGCGCTTTAAGCCGGGAGCTTCGTGCTTCGCCTGCAGAGCAGCTTCGATCGCGATCGTACCGCCGCCGCACATGATGTCATAGAAGGGACGGTCGTACCATCTTGTGAGCTTGATGAGACCTGCAGCGAGGTTCTCACGGAGAGGAGCGGGGACGTTTCTCAGGCGGTAACCGCGGCGGTTAAGACCGATACCGCTTGCATTGATCGCAACGGTGACGCGGTCAGCGAGGATGCTGACGTAGATGCTCTTCTTGATGCCGTCTTCTTTGAAGAAGTTGAGGTTATAGCTTGCCTTCAGGGATTCGACGATAGCCTTTTTGCTGATGGACTGGATATCGGGAACGCTCTTCAGCACGCTGCGGACGGAGTCGCCGAGAACGGGGAACACGGAGTGACGGTCCAGCCATTCTGTCCAGTCGATCGCACGGACGCCCTCGAAGAGTTCTTCAAAGGTCGTTGCGGTGAATTCGTCGAGTACGATATATACGCGGTCAGCCGCGGAAAGGCGGATGTTTGCGCGGGCAAGCAGAGCTTCGTCTGCCTCGAAGTATACGCGGGCATCTCTTGCATAGGGCTCTGCGCCCATTGCGGTCAGTTCATTTGCAACGACTGCTTCCAGACCGAAGGAGCAGGATGCGAAGCAAAGCATTTTCATTCGTCAGTTTCCCTTTCATATTGAGCGAGCAGATCGTAATCGGGATCGCCGCTGAAGTCTTTGTCGGGCAGGATCTCGCCGGAGATCTGTTCGATCGCATTTTTGACTGCGGTGTAGGTAAAGTAATCGTGCGCTTCATGTGTCATGATGTCACGGAGTGTGGGCAGGAAGCGCTCGTCGCCGAGCTTGCCTGCGAGCATACAGAGGTATGCGGTCTCCATTTCGCCGTTGTGGAATTCTTCACGCAGAAGCTGATAAGCGGATTCGTCGATATCGGGATAGCCACAGAGTAGATCGAGGATATATTCCTTGCCGACGGGAGCAGCTGTGGAATAAGCAT
>JAZRGP010000286.1:0-2600 GCA_045644225.1 Christensenellaceae bacterium
TATATCGACGCATCCTGCACGGGGCATATCGACCCCGACGAAACTCCCGTCGAAGCGGCACTCCGCGAGCTCTCCGAGGAGCTCGGCATCCATGCGGAGGAATCCGACCTGCGATTCATCCTGCGTCAGCACGTCACAAACCGCATCCCGCCGCTCTTTAACCGCGAGATCGACTATGTGTTCCTGCTGGAAAAACCCATCGACCGCGAAAGCATCGCTTATCAGCAGGATGAGATCGAAACCGTCTTCTTCCTCGACGAAGACATCCTTTCGGAAATGCTCTCGGGAAGGGAGCCCTTCTTCTGCATCATCCCGAAAGAATGGCGGAAGGTCCTGAGTCTGCGAAAAAAATCCCGCTGAGCGGCTGAATTGCATCTTGCAATCACCGCGCAACCATTCTATAATATAGTCGTAAAATGGTTCAACCAATTTTGACGATACATGACATTACACTATTATCAAACGCAAAGGAGCAGAATATGAACACTTATTTTGAACGCGTTCAGGCACAGACGCCCACACGTTTCTGGATCAACAATGTTACACGTGAACAGGCAGACCTCGCGATCGCACACGGCGCAACAGGCTGCACACAGAACCCCGCTTACACATGGAAGATGATCACACACGAGCAGGAAGGTCCCTTCGTTAAGGAAATGCTCCTCGACATCATGAAGGACGAACCCGATGATAACGAAGCACTCGTTAAGCTGCAGAGAAAGCTCATCGCAGGCGTTGCTCAGCGCTTCCTCCCCATGTACGAAGCAAGCGGCGGCAAGCAGGGCTTTGTCAGCATCCAGGGCGACCCCTTCCACGAAGATAAGGATACGATCATCCGCCACGCAAGAGCAAACATCGCTGCTTCTCCCAACCTCATGGCTAAGATCCCCGTAACGGAAGACGGCCTCGAAGCAATCGAAGTTCTCCTCGCTGAAGGCGTAAACATCAACGCTACAGAAGTTATGGCTGTTCGCCAGGCTCTCGACGTATGCGAAGTTTACAACCGTGTTACAAAGAACATGGAAAAGCCCCCGGTGATCTACTTCTCTCACATCACAGGTATCTACGATGAATACCTCCAGAAGACAGTAGCTGCTCAGGGCATCGACGTTACTCCCGACTACCTCTGGCAGGCTGGTATGTCCATCGCAAAGAAGGCATACAAGATGGCTCGCGAAGTTTGCCCCAAGATGGGCTTCATCGGCGGCGGCGCACGCGGTCTGCAGCACTTCACAGAAATGGTCGGCGCAGACGCAGTCGTAACGATCAACTGGACAGGCACAGCAGATAAGCTCATCGAACAGGATAACCCCGTTATCCAGAGATTCTGGATGCCCACTCCCGATGCAGTTGTTGAAGAACTCGTTGAAAAGATCCCGGATTACAAGAGAGGTTACTTCGTTCACGAGATCCAGCCCTCCGAATACGAAGACTTCGGTCCCGTTGTTCTCTTCCGCGAAAGCTTCGAAAAGGCATGGGGCAATGCTCTCGACTTCATCAAGTCTCTCAGATAAGAAAGGAATCGCAATATGAAATCCGTAGCAATCGTTCAGACAAGCGCAGTATCCTCTGCTGAGCTCAAGGCTCTCTGCACAGAGATCATGCCCGAAGTTAAGGTATATCAGATCATCGACGACAGCCTCATCCCCGAAGTTAACGCAAACGGCGGCCCCACAACGGCTGTTAAGCGCAGAATGTATAACTACTATCAGCAGGCTGAATCCCTCGGCGTAGATGCGATCCTCAACCAGTGCTCCAGCGTTGGCGAAGTTGCAGATGCGATCAAGCCCTTCGTAGACGTTCCCGTTGTTAAGGCCGACGAAGCAATGGGAAGAAAGGCTGTTTCCCTCGGCAAGAAGATCGCTATGATCGCGACAGTTGCCTCCACAGTAGGTCCTTCCTCCCGTCTTATCGAAGCTGCTGCTAAGGAAGCAGGCAAGGAGATCGAACTCGATATCCACCTCGTTAAGGACGCTATGATGATCCTCATCGAAAAGGGCGACAAGGAAACGCACAACAAGATGGTTCTCGGCGAAGTTGAAGAAGCTGCTAAGACAAACGACGTCATCGTCCTCGCTCAGGGCTCCATGACAGTTCTTCTTCCCCTCCTCGGCCATATCGACAAGCCCGTCCTCACATCTCCCAGACTGGGCGTTGAATACCTCAAGGAAGTTGTTTACAGCAAGTAAGCTATGACAAATCGGACCCACTCGCTTATGGCGGGTGGGTTCTTTATTTGCAAAAGAATAACAAAAAAACGAGGGACCCCGATGGGTCCCTCTTTCAATAAGGAAGAAAATTTAGGGAAAAATAAGAGTTGTCTCTTATGCCATAGTCTTTGACCGCCGATCGAGCGGTGATTCACAGCGATCACCTTTGGGAAGGCTGCTATAAATTACCGATTTATCGGCTTTTTCCGAGCGAGGGGCGGAGACGTATTTGGCATACGTCGCACAACCCGAGTCGAGAGAAAAGAACGATCTGGCGGTGATTTACAGCGATCACCTTGGGAAGGCTGCTATAAATTACCGATTTATCGGCTTTTTCCGAGCGAGGGGCGGAGACGTATTTGGCATACGTCGCACAACCCGAGTCGAGAG
>JAZRGP010000287.1:0-2442 GCA_045644225.1 Christensenellaceae bacterium
CATATCGGGCGGTGTGCTGAATATCATTCTGGATATTATTTTTGTATTTCCGCTTGGCATGGGGATGAGCGGCGCGGCGATCGCAAGCGTACTGGGATCGGTCTGCACGGTCTCTATCCTTTGCCTGCATTTCCGCTCGAAAAAGAACGGTCTGCATTTCAGCATGAAGGGATGCGACCTTCGTGCGGCAGGGCAGATCTTCAAAAACGGATTCACAAGCTTTATTCTGGAGCTTACTTCGGGTGTTACGATCTTCATCTTCAATCTGCAGATCCTTGATTATATCGGAGATGCAGGTGTAAGCGTATATGGCATCCTCACAAACACCGCGATCATCGTTACCTGCCTCTGCAACGGTGTCAGCCAGGCTGCTCAGCCGCTGATCTCCGTCAACTTCGGCGCAGGACATGCCGACCGCGTGGAGCGCATCAAAAAGACGGGAATGCTGACGGGATTCTTGCTTTGCTCCGTCGTCGGTGCATCAGGACTGATCTTTCCGCGGTTTTTCGTCAATATATTCGTTACGCCGAACGAAGCGATCCTTGCACTTGCGCCGGATGCGATCAGAATATATTTCACGAGCTTTTTTATCATCGGTATCAATATGTTTATCATCACATATTTCCAGTCTATGCTGCGGCCGGGTGCTTCGCTGCTTCTGTCAGTCGGGAGAGGCTGCGTGTTCAGCGCGATCTTCGTATACCTGCTGCCGCATGTTATGGGAGTAAACGGAATATGGGCAGCGATGCCTCTGGCCGAGATCGCGGCGCTGATCGCTGCGGTGATCCTGCTCAGGAAAAAATCGGAAATCGGGGAGAAAAATGGGTAAAGAGAACAGAATTACTGAAGGAAATGTATTGGGATCGCTCGTAAGATTCGCATTGCCCGTATTGTTTGCACTGTTCCTGCAGTCGCTTTACGGTGCGGTGGACCTTTGGGTAGTCGGTCAGTATGCGGAGACAGCGGATGTTTCGGGTGTTGCAACGGGCAGCATGATCATGCATACGGTCACGATGCTCGTTACGGGATTTGCGATGGGCATTACGGTGCTTGTCGGAAGAAGGATCGGTGAACGCGATGCCGAAGGAGCAGGGAAGGCTATCGGCAGCGGTATTTTCATGTTTATTTTCGTTGCGATCGGCATGACCGTGCTGCTTTCGGTCGGTGCGGAAATGATCGCACGGTTTATGCATGCGCCTGAGGAGGCTTTTGAGCAGACGGCGACATATCTGCGTATCTGCGGCTTTGGTTCGGTATTTATCGTTGCATATAACGTCCTCGGGAGTATATTCCGCGGGATCGGTGACTCCAGAACTCCGCTCATCACGGTCGTCATCGCATGCGTGATCAACATTGTCGGAGATATCATTTTTGTAAAAGGCTTCGGCATGGGTACGGCAGGCGCGGCATGCGCTACGGTGGTATCGCAGGCGGTCAGCGTACTGCTTTCGATGATCATGATCCGCAGAAAGCAGCTGCCTTTCCGATTTGCGATGAGAGATATCCGTCCGAACGGAGGCGTGCTGAAAGAAGAACTGAAGATCGGCACACCCGTTGCGCTGCAGGAGCTTCTCGTCGGGTTGTCGTTCCTCGTGATCCAGATGATCGTCAACTCCATTGACGTGATCGCCTCGGCAGGTGTCGGTGCGGCAGAAAAAGTCTGCGCGATCCTGATGCTCGTGCCTTCGGCATATATGCAGTCTATCGCGGCATTCGTTGCACAGAATGTCGGCGCAGGAAAGCACGACCGCGCAAAGAAGGCGCTGCTCTACAGTATCCTCACGTCACTTGCGATGGGTATACTGATGTGTGCGGCATCCTTTATTTACGGCGACGTTCTCGTAGGGATCTTCTCCAAGGATCCGCTCGTCATAACTGCGGGACACAGTTACCTGAAGGCATACGGTGTCGACTGCGTCATGACGCCCTTTCTCTTCTGCTTTATCGGCTACTACAACGGCTACGGAAAGACGATGTTCGTCATGCTGCAGGGGATCGTGGGTGCGTTCTGCGTGAGAGTGCCTGTAGTATATCTCGTGAGCAGGATCTCGGGAGCGACGCTTTTCCAGATCGGTCTCGGCACACCTGCATCTACGGTTGTGCAGATTATTATGTGCCTGATTATGTACGCGGTGATGGCACGGAAAAAGAAAAAGGATCTGCTGTACGAAGGCTAAATCGAAATTTTAATATTCATTAAAAAAGAACGGCGAAACAATATCCGACCGTTCTTTTTTTGTTGTAAATGTGACAACATTTTCCTGTAAAAGTTTTTGAGGGCTCTTAGCGAAGCATTAAAGCAATATAAACAACATGCCTCCGTCGCCTTCGTTTACGACGCGCTCGAGCGTGCTCTGCAGTTTGTCGCGTGCAGCATCGGGAATGTTCTGTACCTTGCTCCTGAGGCTGTCTGTGACGATCTCAGAGAGCGATTTGCCGAAG
>JAZRGP010000288.1:0-2087 GCA_045644225.1 Christensenellaceae bacterium
CCAATCATTATATAATTTTTTATTTTGACACTTCATCATCTGTTGCGTAATTACGTACCTGTACCGGGCATTTCAGTACATCCAGACGTCCAACCTGTGCAAGGCGTCTGTAAATACGTTCCCAGCCACATTCCATATCGCAGTCAACTTCGCATTTTCCGTTCTTGGAACCGCCGCACTGTCCGTTGACAAGACTCTTGGAGCAGGCAGTGATCGGGCAGATTCCGCCAGTGATATTCAGGTAGCATTCTCCACACTGCTTGCAGTCATACTCAAGCGGTGTAACTCCCTGGAATCCCGGCAGCGGGTATGTATCGCATGCTGCGCAAACTTTCTTGCCGTCCAAATATTCGGCAACTGTCTGTACGCCGACGCCGCAGGAGAATACGAGAACCATATCGGCTTCGTCGATCTCACTTCTGTGCTTTTCGAGGCGCAGCTTCATGTTTTCCGGATTGCATATATAATCTGTTGTAATGATGCCGGTGACGTTACCGCCGGCTACCAGTTCCTTCTGAAGTTCTTTTGCTTCTTCTTCGGGGAAGCTGACTTCCTTGCATCCGTGGCAGTTAATGATAAATACTTTTCCGCTTACCAGTGATACGATAGTTTCTTTTGCTTTTAATTGGGTAATTAACATATCACTTCATCTCCATAATTGCTTTTTTACCGGCCTTGATCTTGCTGACCAGCGGGATCTTAGAGGAACAGATGTATTCGCAGCATCTGCATTCCATGCAGTTTCTGTCGTTCATATCGAGCATGCCCTGCCAGTTCTGCTCATCCGCATATTTTGCGAAATACAGCGGAGAGAGTTCCATGGGACATACGTCAACGCAGCGGCCGCACTTGATGCATTCAACTGTCTGTGTAACGTCTGTATCGTTCGCGATGATGCCGTTGGAGCCCTTCATGATCGGTACGTTGAGATCGGAGAGTGCGAAGCCCATCATGGGGCCGCCCATCTTGACTGTTGCGTCGTCAGCTGTGATGCCGCCGCAGTAGTCGATGAGATCCTTAACGTTTGTACCGACCTTAACGATGTAGTTGCCGGGGTTCTTGATGTATTCGCCTGTAACTGTTGTAACGCGTTCTACGAGAGGCATGCCTGTCTTGATCGCGTCAGCGATTGCCTTGACTGTGCTGATGTTGGAAACAACAGCGCCGACATCTGCCGGGAGCTTGCCGGGCGGAACCATTCTGCCCATGACGCGCTTGATGAGCATTTTTTCTGCGCCCTGGGGGTATTTTGTCTTTGCTACCACAACTTCGATATCATCCATGTCAGCTGTCTTAGCCTGGAGCAGTTCAACAGCGTCCATCTTGTTGTCTTCGATAACGATAACGCCCTTGGGTGCATCGACCGTCTTGAGGATTGCCTTAAGACCGAAGATTACGTCGTCAGCAAACTCGAGGAGTACTCTGTGGTCAGCTGTGAGCATCGGTTCGCATTCGCAGCCGTTGAGAAGAACTGCTTCGATGGGTTTGCCGGGCTTGAGCTTGACGGATGTCGGGAAGCCTGCGCCGCCCATACCTACGATACCGGCTTCCTTGACGATCTCGATGATCTCATCGGGAGTAAGTTCGTCGAGGGACTTATGGGGCTGTACGGATTCGTGCAGTGTGTTCTTGCCATCGGACTTGATGACAACGGACATCATTTCGCAGCCTCTTGTTGCGTGCATGCGAGGTTCGATTGCTGTGACAGTACCGCTTACGCTGGAATGTACGGGAGCGCTGATGAAGCCTGCAGCTTCGCCGATCTTCTGACCAACCTTGACTTCGTCGCCAACAGCAACGATGGGGTTAGCAGGTGCGCCTGCGTGCATAGAGAGCGGGATAACGACTGTTTCGGGTTCCGGGAATCTCTTGAGAGCGAAATGTTCGCTGAATTCCTTGTTTTCAGACGGATGTACGCCGCCGTAGTAACCTTCGAATCTGTTCTCACGAACGGATTTTACATATTCGTTGATTGCCTTGAAATTGATCTTGGAATAGTCACGGAGCTGAATGGGCTGAGCCTTCAGTTCGTCGAGACGACCCTGCTTTTCCAGTCTCTGCTGGATCTTTTCCCATGCGCAGTCCTT
>JAZRGP010000289.1:0-2755 GCA_045644225.1 Christensenellaceae bacterium
CTGTGGCACGGATAACTGCTACACCTGATTTTTCAGTAGCGGTGACATTACCTCTGCTGTCAACTGTGGCTACCGTTTCATCGGAGGATGTCCAGATAACATCCTGCGCGAGCATACCGAAGGGCTCGACCGTCAGCGGCAAAGTACACTGCGTATCTTTCAGCAGAGAATAATACGCTTCCTCAATATCGATGCCCGTAATGCGGTCAGAGGTCGTTGTCAGATCCAGCATACAGCGGATACTGTCATCCGATCTCAGCTCTGCATAGATGCAGGTGTTCCCTACACCGACCGCAGTTACGATACCGTTTTCATCTACAGTTGCGATGCGTTCATCCGCAGAAGAATATACAAATTCTTCGGGCTTTGCATTCTCGGGCTGCAGGACGATCTCTGTTGTCAGCGTTTCGCCGACCTTCAGCCCTGCCTCCTGCGTGGAAAATGCGATCGCATCGATAGGCGGATATTCTGCAGTGACTCTGCAGGTCGCCTTCAGCGCACCGACCTTTGCCGTGATCTCAACGGAACCTTCCGCAAGTGCTTCGAGGTTGCCGTGCTTATCGACGGTAACGATGCTTTCATCCGAAGACGAATAAGAAGGTATATCCGTCGTTTCCTGCGGCTGCAGCGTTGCGATGAGCTGCGCAGGCTCCCCGATATATACCTTCATAGATGTTTTATTGAGCTTGATCGATTCCGCTGCTACTGTCAGCTTTTCCGCAGAAACAGATTCTTCCGCAGGAGCCTTTGCACATGCCGACAACAAACACACTGTGATCAATATGATAACTGCTATGATACTTTTTCTCATGAAAAACCTCATCTGTTGATTCTATAACTCTGTATTTTTTGCGGATCAATTATCTTTATCATAGCTTTAATTTATTATATTGTCAATGAATGTTACTTTTTTCTCATTCTTCCTTAATATTTATTTAACATTTACACAAAAACACAGTGTTCCTTTTTTAGAACACCGTGTTTTTCTCTTTATTCTTCGTGTTCAAGGCCTTCTCCCATGTCACGATACGGCGATTCAAGCGGGGTTGCAGTCAATGCCTCGTTCTGGTAGCGTCCGACAACTTTTGCCGCAGTCTCAACGGACAATAGTGTACCTGCACCTGCAACACACCCTCCGGGACAAGCCATGCCCTCAAGCAGATAACCGTCATACTTCCCTGCCTTCGCAAGAGTCATGAGTTTGCGGCATTCTCTCAATCCCTCTGCACGCGCCGTCTTGACCTCCGCATCGGGATGCGTCTCTCGGATCATATCCGCAACCGCCTTTGCAACACCGCCTGCCACAGCGAAGCCTCTTCCTGCTGCTGTTCCTTCATTCAGCGCCTGACCCGCTTCGATCGTCTCGAAGTCGATTTCCTTCGCTTCAAACATACCCTGCAGTTCCTCAAATGTCAGAACAAAATCCACATCCGAGCGGATATCCTCACGAATCGCCTCCAGCTTTTTCGCAGCACATGGTCCGACAAATACGACTTTGCAATCGGGATATTTTTTCTTCAGCATGCGAGCTGTAAACACCATAGGTGTCAGAGTCATGGAAATATTCTTCGTCTGTTCGGGGAAAAGCTTTTCAACCATGGAATGCCAAGCAGGGCAGCAGGACGTTGCCATAAAAGGCTGTTCCGCAGGAACTTTATTCATAAAGTCTTTTGCTTCTTGAATCGTACATATATCCGCACCGATCGCGACCTCAACAGAGGAATCAAACCCAAGAATACTCATTGCCGCATTGAATTTCTCGGGTGTAGAATGCTTGCCAAACTGACCGATAAACGCAGGCGCTACGATCGCGATCACTTGGTCGCCCTTCAGAATCGACTGTATAACCTGAAAGATCTGTCCCTTATCTACAATCGCACCGAACGGACAGCTCACCAGGCACTGACCGCAGGCAACACACTTATCCTGGTCGATAACTGCCTTTCCGTGCTCATCCGAGACGATCGCATCCATGCCGCAAGCCGCCTGACAAGGACGCTCGAGATGAACGATGGCATTATAGGGGCATGCCTTTGCACATTTGCCACAGCGGATGCATTTATCGAGGTCGATATAGGAACGGTTGTTCCGGAAGGTAATTGCATCTTTGGGACAGACCTTCTGACAGGATGCCGCCAAACAGTTCTGGCAGTAGTTGCTGACCTTGTACTGATTCGTCGGGCAGGCATGGCAGGCATAAGGGATGATGTTGACAAGCGGCGGCTCATAATACTGCTCCGCAACTGCCGCAGCATCCATTCCGTCCGTCATGAGTGTTCTGGTCTGCACAGGTCGGATGGACAGACCCATCGCCAAACGCACACGCTCACCCGCGATCGCTCGCTCAAGAAACACAGATTCCCTGTGCAGCGGCTGATCACCCGGAACGATGAGATACGGCAGATCCTCTGCCTTGGTATAGTCTCCGCCGGAATATGCCATGCGCGCAACCTCCGTAAAGACCTTCTTTCGAATATCCGTGATCAAAGACGGGATCCCTCTCATATATCAATACCTCCAAATCAATTCTTACCGAGTGCTTTTTTCAATATCGGAGCGATCAGAAGACCGAATCCGCTGCCGATCAGCGCCGTCAGCATCTGCGGCCATGCAAACATAACAGAAAGCTGCGCAAGCATAGGCTGCTTCAGGACACCCTGCCCGATCAATGCTCCCGATGCCGCGCCGCAGATCACCCAGACGACAAGCGCATACAGAACTGCAAATTTGGCAGCAGATGCAGCGATCCATGCCG
>JAZRGP010000290.1:0-6763 GCA_045644225.1 Christensenellaceae bacterium
TGCCTTCGCATAGCCCGAGCATACGGTGGTTCCGTCGATCAGCGCACCGTAAGCGGTCCTGCGGATGTTGGATTCGTGGGAGAGATCATGGTCGGAGAGGATGGAGTTCGCCAGCGGATCGTCATAGGATACGCGGTCGCAGAGGATCTTCGCGATCTCCTTTACCGCTTCCTTCTGATCGGCAGCGGTGATCTCTGCGGCGATCGCGCGCGCCTTTTCGGTAACTTCCTCGCTCATGCGCTTGATCTCCGCCTCGTCATAGTCATATCTCCGCTCCAGCGTAACGATGCAGTCGCGTGTGCCGTAGGCATTCCAGTAATAGGTATCGCAATTATAGGTGAAGTCCGAATCGTTCGCGATCGCCGTAGCAACGACGGTATTGCAGTATGCCTCGGGATCGGCAGGAGCTTCGGAAAGATACAGGATCGCTGTGTTGGCGGTCTCCCACTGCTCGATGGTTGCCGCGATCGCCTCGGAGTGATCCGCGGGATGCGGGATATCCGCAAAGGGAGTGTCTTCCAGATACTCCAGCGTCAGTTTCAGAACAAGGTATTCATCATAGGTCGCTACGGAATACTGCGTGCGTGAGAGGTAGTAAGTCATCACGGCATGCTCTCCGCCGAAGAGGATGCGGTCGAGCTCAGCCTCCATTCCCGTATCCGTGATGGAGCCATCGTTATAGAAGAGCATGGAAACGTCTTCGCTGCGGTCGAGGATCGCCTGACGGATGGATTCGGTGAAGGTCTCTTCGGTATATGCGCATGCTGCATCCCGTTTATCCGAGAAAGTCTCCGCATACTCAAGCTCCAGCGAGATGGAGGTGCTGCGGAGAGACGGTCTGGAGGTCCAGTAAATATTGCGGACGTTCTCCCCGACGATATACCGACGGTATGCCTTCGTCAGCGCAGTATCCAGCTGCGTTTCCAGCGCTTCGGAGGTCTCGAACGTAAAGCTGACCGCCGTCGCCTGCTCTGCCGCCGCCTGCTCTACCGCTGCGATGAATTCTTCTTCGGAAAAAGCCTCCGCAGCCTCCCCGATAATGCCGCTGCAGCCCGTCAGGAGCATCGCACCGAGCAATAATATAAAAATGAACAGAAAAGTCTGTTTTTTCATGGTATATTCCTTTCCCATAAGGTGGTTTTATTATAGCATCGGCGGCAGGGATTGTCGAAAACTTTTTTGCGATCCTGCGGAACGAATTGACGGGAAAGCCAAATTGATATAAAGTATTTATTGTAAAATACATGAGAAGGATCGTGCGCCATGTCCAAGGAAAAAAGCCCCAAAAGCAACAGAACGGTCCGCATCGTGCTGATCGCGCTGATCGTGGTCTGCGCTGCGGTTTTTTGCTATGCGGGAATTCGGATATACGGCATCCTGAACGAATGGAGCGAGGGAAACACATCTTATCGGGACGTTAAAAAACAGTACGTCACGGATGAGCTTTCCGCGCAGGAGGCAGAGATCAACTTTGTCGACCTGCAGGAGGAATATCCCGCGGCGATGAGCTGGATCCGCATCGAAGGCACGCGCATCGACTATCCCGTCGCACAGGGCAAGGACAATCAGTATTATGTCAGCCACCTGATCGACGGAACGCGGAACAAAAACGGTGCGATCTTTGTGGATCACCGAAACAGTCCGGACTTTTCGGATCGGAACACGATCTTCTACGGACACCACATGAAGAGCGGCGCGATGTTTGCGGCGCTGGTGGATTATCAGAAGCTTGACTTTTATCGCGAGCATCCGACCGTAGAGCTCTTCCTGCCCGAAGGAAAGTATATCGGAGAGATATACAGCGCGTATATCACACCTTCGGACAGCGATACCTTCACGATGAAGTTCAAGAACGACGAGAAATTTGAGGACTATCTGGAAATGACGAAGGAGAGATCCCTGATCGATACGGGGATCGGCGTGACCGCGGAGGACCGCATCATCACGCTCTCCACCTGCACTTATGAATATGACGATGCGCGATTCGTCGTGCATGCAAAACTGATCCCTGCGGAGTAAGATAACATGGAAAAGAATTTTTTACCGATAACCAAAAAAGAGATGCGGGAAAGAGGATGGGAGCGCCCCGACTTTGTCTACATCATCGGCGACGCATATGTTGACCACCCTTCTTTTGGTCATGCGATCATTTCGCGTGTGCTGGAGGCGCACGGATATAAGGTCGCGATCATCTCTCAGCCAAACTGGAAAAACCCGAGGAGCATCGATGTCTTCGGCGAGCCGCGCCTTGGCTTTCTCGTTACGGGCGGCAACATGGACTCCATGGTCAATCATTATTCCGTATCCAAAAAGCGCCGCAAGACGGATGCATTCACGAACGGCGGTGAGATGGGCAGACGTCCCGACCATGCGACGGTCGTATACTGCAACCTGATCCGCAAGACTTACCAGCATACGCCCATCATCATCGGCGGCATCGAGGCGAGCCTGCGCAGACTGGGTCACTATGATTACTGGAGCGACTCCGTGAAACGCTCGGTCCTGCTGGATTCTCAGGCAGACCTGCTGCTCTACGGCATGGGCGAACGCAGCATCGTCGAGGTAGCGGATGCGCTGAACAGCGGCATCGACGTGAAGGATATCACCTTCATCAACGGCACGGTCTATAAGACCCGCGATATCGCGGACGTCTGCGATGCGGTCGAGCTCCCCGATTTCTCCGAGATCTGCCGCAGCAAACACTCCTATGCGGAGAGCTTCTATACGCAGTATATCAACATGGATCACGTTACGGCAAAGCGGCTGATCGAGCAGTATCCCGCGGATAACACATACGTTGTGCAGAATCCGCCGCAGGCTCCGCTCTCCACGCAGGAGATGGACGACGTATACTCTCTGCCGTATGTCCGCACATACCATCCCAGCAACGATAAAGGCGTTGCCGCGATCGAGGAAGTGCGCTTCAGCCTGGTCAGCTCGCGCGGATGCTTCGGCGCATGCAACTTCTGTGCGCTCGCGTTCCATCAGGGCCGCGTCATCCAGAAGAAGAGCAAGGAATGCATCGTAAAAGAGGCGAAGGAGCTGATCGCAGAGCCGGATTTCAAGGGGTATATCCACGACGTCGGCGGTCCCACGGCGAACTTCCGCCATCCTTCCTGCAAAAAGCAGCTGGAAAAAGGTGTCTGCAAAAACAGACAGTGCCTCTATCCCTCTCCCTGCAAAAACATCGATGCGGACCATTCCGAATATATCGACCTGCTGCGCAGCCTGCGTCAGCTGCCCGGCATAAAGAAGGTATTTGTACGGTCGGGCATCCGCTTCGACTATATGCTTGCGGATAAGAACGACCGATTCTTAAACGAGCTTTGCGAGCATCACGTCAGCGGACAGCTGAAGGTCGCTCCCGAGCATATTTCCGACAGAGTTCTGGGATACATGGGCAAGGCACCTTCCAAGGTTTATCTCGATTTTGCGGAAAAATACCGCAGGGCAAACGAGCGCCTGGGCAAAAAGCAGTATCTCGTGCCGTACCTGATGTCCTCGCATCCCGGATGCACGCTGCAGGATGCCGTGCAGCTGGCGGAATATCTGCGGGATATCAAATACACCCCTGAGCAGGTGCAGGACTTCTATCCCACGCCTTCCACGATCTCGACCTGCATGTACTATACGGGTCTTGATCCCCGCACGATGAAGAAAGTTGCCGTGACGAAGAACCCGCACGAAAAGGCGATGCAGCGCGCACTGATTCAGTATAAGAACCCTGCGAACTATGACCTCGTTCATGAGGCGCTCACAAAAGCAGGACGAAAAGACCTCATCGGCTTCGACCGCGCACATTGTCTGATCCTCCCGCGGAAAGAGGATATCCGCCCGTATCGGCAGGAAAAACCGAAAGCTCCGCAGAAACCTCCCAAGCGCAAAAAACCGCGCATGGTATCCAAAAAGAAGAATTTGAAATGAGAAACAAGAAATTATTTGGGCATATTCTTGCCGCATTCACGATCATCGTCTGGGGAACGACCTTCGTTGCCTCCAAGACATTGCTGGCGGTGCTGACACCGATCCAGATCATGATGTTCCGCTTTGTGATCGCCTATGTGATGCTTTGGGTGATCCATCCGAAGTGGGACAAGCTCGTATGGAAGGACGAACTGAAGTTTTTCCTGCTGGGGCTTTTCGGCTGTACGGTGTATTTCCTGACGGAGAACCATGCGCTGACCATCACGCTTGCATCCAACGTATCCATTCTGCTTGCGTTTGCGCCGATTCTGACGTCTGTACTCGCGCATTTCTTTACCAAGGATGAGCACCTGCATAAGAACATCTTCTTCGGCTTTATCCTTGCGTTTGTGGGTGTTGCGCTGGTCGTATTCAACGGCACGGTCATCCTGAAGCTGAATCCCCGCGGAGATATCCTTGCGTTTTTCTCTGCGCTGGCATGGGCGATCTATTCGGTCATCCTCAAGAAGATCCCCGCGAAGTACGATTCCTTTGTCGTTGCGCGAAAGGTCATGTTCTACGGGCTCATCACGGCGCTTCCCTATTTCCTCGCGACTGCGCCCAATATCGACTTTGCGGCGCTTGCTGAGCCGAAGTACATCTTCTGCATCGGCTATCTCGGGATCCTCGCGAGCGCGATCTGCTATGTTACATGGAACATCTCTGTTATCGAACTTGGCGTCGTCAAGACGAACAACTATATTTACGCAAACCCGTTCATCACGATGGTCTCCGCGGGGATCGTTCTCGGGGAACCGATCACGGCAATGGCGATCGGCGGCTCTGTGCTGATCATCCTGGGCGTTGTGCTTTCGGGCAGGAAGAAGCTCCGAAAGGGCTGATGATCTTCTGATATTTTAAAGGCGGTCGGTATGGCTGCCTTTTTTGTTTTTGAGGAGCGGCTGAGGCGCGCGGGCGCGTGCTGCCTTCGGCAGCACTGCCCGCCTTCGGCGGGACCTTCGCGAAGCGAAGGGCGCCCGCGCATACTTAGGCTTTCCGCAAAACTCTATCCCAACAAAAAAGCAGACCGCGAAGCGGTCAGCCTGTATAAGGTATCAAATTTATTCTGCCTTCTTTGCTGCTTCTTCTGCCTTCTTCTGCTTCTTCTTTCTGTGGAAGCGGATCGGCAGGAAGATCGCGAGGGCGATCACGACGAGGATGCCCCAGACGGGTGCGCCGCCGATGATCACGACGAGCAGACCTTCAAAGAACACACCGAGAGCGGAGATGACTTCGCCGAAGCTTTCCGAGATGCGCTGACCCAGCGTGCGCTTGGATACGGGGATCGCGGAGTTATAGACAACTTCGTAGAGGTTGATATGTACCGTGGTGTACTGCGTCATGGAGTCGTAGTAGCGCTTTGTTCCCTTGAGGGAATCCAGCGTGAGCAGGGTCTCCGTGATCTGAGCCTCGATGCTCATGACGTCTTCCATCTCGGTCGCCTTTTCGAGATAGTCCATCAGCTTTTCGTAGTGCGCTTCATAGAACTCGATGCGAGCCTCGTTGTCGTAGTATGCCGTGGTGACATCCTCGGTATACTGGCTCTTGCTCTCGACTGTGCCGATGCCCGAGAGGGTATTGAGGAAGTTCGTATAGTTTTCGATGGGGATGCGCAGCGTGAAGTTTGCGGAGCGGCCCGAATCGCCGTATTCTTCGGGGCGTGTGCCGTAAGTATTCTCGCTGGAGAGATAGCCGTTTGCGGATTCCAGAGCATCGAGGATCTTGTTATAGTCAGCGTCGAAGTTCTCTGTGGAGATGGAGTAATCCGCAGTATAGATGATCTTGCGCTCGCCTGTCTGCGCCTCTGCGTTGTCGAGCATGTCAAACCCACCGGACGCTGCATCTGCCATCGGTGCTTCCATCGGAGCGGCTTCTTCCGTGGCGAATTCCTCATACTTCTCCATCGGAGCCTCTTCCGCCATGGGTGCGCCCATCGCCATGGAGTTTTCCACGGATGCTTCGGATTTTGCCGCGCAGCCCGTAAAGAGCATCGCGATCAGCAGGATGGATATAATGGTGATCAGATGTTTTTTCATGATTTTTCCTCCCAAAAAAGTTTCCTTTAATATTTAGACGAATCTCAGGGCAAAAAAGTTCCCGATTTCGGAAAATTTTTTTGAAAAAAGCGTGATGTTGTAAATTGGTACTTAATATTGTATAATAAATGGGTAATTTTATCAACTGAAATACGGCTGAAAGGCAGGTATTTTGCATGAACGTATGCATTTACGGGGCATCCAGCCCCGAGCTTGAAAAAAGCTATTTTGATGCGGTCTATGCACTTTCGGCGGAGCTTGCCCGTGCGGAGATCGGGCTGGTTTTCGGCGGCGGTGCGCAGGGGCTGATGGGCGCTGCGGCTCGCGGATTCCATGACAACGGTGCATATATCCTCGGCGTGGCACCGTCCTTTTTCAATGTGGACGGCATCCTCTTTGAGGACTGCTCGGAATTCATCTATACCGAGACCATGCGCGAGCGCAAGCAGATCATGGAGGATCGCTCGGATGCGTTTATCATGGTGCCGGGCGGCATCGGTACCTTCGAGGAATTCTTCGAGATCCTGACGCTCAAGCAGCTCAGGCGGCACGATAAGGCGATCGTCATCTATAACGTCAACGGCTATTATGACAAGCTTTTGGAGATGATGGACGTAGCGGCGGAGCAGAAGTTTATGAAGGACGTCTGCAAGCAGCTCTATCACGTCCCGGATGATCCGCAGGACGTCGAGGATTATCTCAAGGATTACGATTCCGGAGAACTCAAAAACACGTAGATGAAAATTATTTAAAATACGGAGGGA
>JAZRGP010000291.1:0-4412 GCA_045644225.1 Christensenellaceae bacterium
CGAAGCAGGCAATCCTGCGATCTCCATGGACATGACGGCAGACGAAAAGGAAGTCATCCGTGACCTCTTCCTGCTGACATCCAAGCCCGTGATCTACGTTGCTAACATCGCTGAAGACGACATCGGCACACCCGTAAGCGAGCTTCCGCTTGCTGCAAGACTGGAAGAATACGCTTCCTCCCACGGCAGCGAAGTTCTGCTCATCAGCGCGAAGATCGAAGAAGAACTCTCCGGCATGGAAGATGAAGAAAAGGAACTCTTCATGGAAGAGCTGGGCATCGCGGAAAGCGGCCTTGCTAAGCTCATCAAGAAGTCCTACAGCCTCCTCGGTCTCATCAGCTACCTGACTGCAGGTCCGCAGGAAGTCCGCGCATGGACGATCGTCAATGGCACAAAGGCTCCGCAGGCGGCAGGCAAGATCCACACTGACTTCGAACGCGGCTTCATCAAGGCAGAGATCATCGCCTTCGACGACCTCAAGAACTTCGGCGGCGACATGGTCAAGGCGAAGGAAAGCGGCGCGATCCGCCAGGAAGGCAAGGAATATGTCATGAAGGACGGCGACGTCGTCGTATTCAAGTTCAACGTATAAAAAAATAAAGGCTCCGCAGATCTGAGTGCATTGGCAACATTTGGAGAAGTATATATGCAAGAATATACACGCATCATTCCCGAAAGCAAGTCAGCAGTCCTGTTCATACACGGCATCCTCGGATCTCCGGAGCATTTTTCTGCCTTTTTGCCGATCGTCCCCGAAAATATTTCCGTAAAAAATCTATTGTTGGACGGTCACGGAAAAAATGCAGAGGATTTTTCACGCACCTCCATGAAGAAATGGAAAAATCAGGTTCGCATCGCAATCGCCGACCTCGCCAAACAGCATGACAATATTTTGATTGCCGCTCATTCCATGGGAACATTGCTGGCGATCGGAGCAGCCTCAGAATTCCCTCAGGTCAAGTCTATGTTTCTCCTGGCAAGTCCGCTGAAGATCCACGTAAAACTCCTTGCCGTGCGCAACTCCCTGAAGGTGCTTTTCGGGAAAGTTTCGGAGAATGAACCGCTGACCGTCGCCACGCGGGACGCATGCAGCGTTTCTCTCCCCAAAAATCCGTTTTCGCTGATCGGCTGGATCCCGCGGTTTGTCGAGTTGTTTCGTGAATCTGCCGCGACCCGAAAATCACTGCCAAACCTTTCTGTTCCGTGCAAGGTTTTCCAGTCCGCTCACGACGAACTGGTTTCCGCGAAATCCCGGCGTTTTCTGCAGGATCATCCTGAAATACAGTTCAATATTCTGGAAAATTCCTACCATTTTTATTATGCACCGATCGATCTGTCTCTGCTGCTTACGGAATTTTCTAAAGAGCTTGAAAAATATTGACATCAATTTTTTCAAATATTATAATAATGCCAACAAATGAATCATGCATGATGGGTGTCGGCGCAAGCCGATGAAAAGGGAATCAGGTGAAACTCCTGAACGAACTCGTCGCTGTAAAGAAGGAGCGCTGCTTCGATAAGCCACTGACCGTCGGTCGGGAAGGCGAAGCCCCGCTGAGATCTCTGAGTCAGAAGACCTGCCCATGATGAATCCGTTGCGAGCCACGAGTAATTGGTCTGAAACACGCGATATCCCGTTATGATTTTCGTGAAATACAAGACTTTTTGCCGTATGGCAGAAGGTCTTTTTTCATCCGATGGGATATTTCTCCGTTGCCGAATCTCCCGATTTGTGCGATCCGCGGTCATGGTTCATTTCAAAAATACTATTAAAAGGAGAAGAAAAATGAACAAGAAAACACTCTTACTCGTCATCTGCGCAGTCGTGATCGTTGTCGCTGCGGCGGTGCTGATCTTCGGCGGATCAGGCACATCCAAAGACCGCAAGACAGTGACCCTTGAGGTCGTGGATGACAAAGGAAATTCCGTAACCTATGAGGTCACGACCAAGGCAGAGTATCTGCAGGGCGCGATGGACGAAGCAGACGGGCTGACCTATGAGGCGATCGACAGTCAGTATGGGCTGCTGGTACAGTCCGTAAACGGCATCCGCGCGGTCTATGAAGAAAACAGCGCTTACTGGGGTTTTTACATTAACGGCGAATATTGTGTCCTCGGTATCAGCGAACAGCCCATCGCAGACGGCGATGTCTTCAAGATCGAATATACCCCGGCATAATTACCCCCCTTTCCAATAAACGAACAGGTATCGGCAGCCCCGATATCTGTTTTTATTTGTGCGGTTATTGGCAGAGAAATCGCAAAAACTGTTTACCTTTTCCTTTAAATTGATTATAATTAAAAGGAACATCAACTCAATCTATTGTTAAGGAGTGTTTATAATGGAATTATCCCCTCTGCAGATTGCAAGATATCAGTATGAACCCAAGCTTCCCGGTATGCTCAGAAACGGCATCTCTGAGATCTGTGTAAAGAACGGCAACGCAACAGAGAGCGTCGCTGACCAGGAAAAGATCAAGGCTCTGTTCCCCAATACTTACGGCAAAAACGAGATCACCTTCGAAAAGGGCGAAAATACTTCCGAATCCAAGAAGCAGACTGTCGGCGTTATCCTCTCCGGCGGCCAGGCTCCCGGCGGTCACAACGTTGTATGCGGTCTTTACGATGCGCTGAAGGCTACCAGCAAGGACAACGTCCTCTATGGCTTCAAGGGCGGCCCCAGCGGTCTGCTGAATGATGACTACATCATCTTCGACGACGAATATATCGATCAGTACAGAAACACAGGCGGCTTCGACATCATCGGCTCCGGCAGAACCAAGCTGGAAACAGAAGAGCAGTTCGCAGTTGTTGCAGAAGTATGCAAAAAGCACGGTATCACAGCTGTCGTAATCATCGGCGGCGACGACTCCAACACAAATGCTGCTGTTCTGGCAGAATACTTCGCTGCGCATAACACAGGCGTTCAGGTCATCGGCTGCCCCAAGACCATCGACGGCGACCTCAAGAACGAAGACATCGAATGTTCCTTCGGCTTCGATACCGCAACAAAGACATACAGCGAGCTCATCGGCAACATTGCAAGAGACGCAAACTCCGCAAAGAAGTACTGGCACTTCATCAAGGTAATGGGCCGCTCCGCTTCTCACGTTGCTCTGGAATGCGCTCTCGAAACACAGCCCAACATCTGCCTCATCGGTGAAGAAGTTGCTGCGAAGGAAATGTCCCTCTCTCAGATCGCGGATTACATCGCTGATTCCGTAGCTGCAAGAGCTGCTAAGGGCATGAACTTCGGTATCGCGATCATCCCCGAAGGCATCGTTGAATTCGTTCCCGAATTCTCCAAGCTGATCGCCGAGATCAACGAACTCCTCGCAGGCGAAAAGACTGCTGCGTTCAATGCGCTCCCCAACTGGAAAGAAAAGTACGCATTCATCGAAAAGGGCCTCACAAAGGAATCCATGTCTGTTTTCGAGATCCTTCCCGAAGGCATCCAGCAGCAGCTGTTCCTCGAACGCGATCCTCACGGCAACGTTCAGGTATCCCTGATCGAATCCGAAAAGCTCTTCTCCGCACTGGTTGCTGACAAGCTCAAGGCAAGAAAAGCTGCAGGCACTTACAACGGCAAGTTCGGCACACAGCACCACTTCTTCGGTTACGAAGGCAGATGTGCTTTCCCCTCCAACTTCGATGCTGACTATTGCTACTCCCTCGGCTATAACGCATTCATGCTGATCCAGTATGGCTACAACGGCTATCTCTCCAAGGTCGCAAATCTCGCAAGACCCGCTGAAGAATGGACTGCAGGCGGCATGCCCATCACAAAGATGATGAACGTGGAAAGAAGAAACGGCGAAGACAAGCCCGTTATCCGCAAGGCTCTCGTAGAGCTCGATGGCAAGCCCTTCAAGTATTTCGAAGCACACAGAGACGTATGGGCAGTTGATACCTGCTATACATATCCCGGTGCGATCCAGTACTACGGTCCCTCCGCAGTATGCGATATCACAACAAAGACACTTGCTCTGGAAAACGAATGATCGCAATTTATGCAATAAAAAAGATCCCTCTGAAAACGGAGGGAGTCCATACAACAGCTTTAGTCCCGGCAGCTAATCCTGCCGGGACTGTTCTTGTCCACCTTTCAGTAATGTGATAAAATGGATGAAACAATTAGACAAACTTGAATTTGACGAAGGAGTGTGATTGTATGAAAAAGTTGTTAGCAATAGTTTTAGCATTGATTTGTGTGCTTGGCTTGTTTGGTTGTAATAAAACAACCAGCGCTGAAGATGTCGTTGTTGGAGGAGACCTTAGACCATCAATTATGGTCGACGGTGTGCTTTATTTGGACACAAATAAAGTTAGCACAACTGAACGAGAAAATGGGCTGTTTGATGGTGAAATCTCCACAGCAGTAGATAGAAACCAAGTGCCAACCGAAAACAACC
>JAZRGP010000292.1:0-1051 GCA_045644225.1 Christensenellaceae bacterium
ATGGATGAATGGACAGTATACCGCGTGACGGGCAAAACACTGGAGAAAATGGCAGATCATGAACGATCTGTAAACATTTGATTCATTTGTGCAAAAGCGGATTATAATTGTTTTAATACGATCTGCGAAGGTCGTTGAAAGTTAAGAAATAAGGATCAAAAAGATTCAGGAGGGAAAAAGAAATGAGTTTTGAACAGACACCGCAGGGAACAAAGCCTGCACCCAAGAAGAGATCTTTTCTCGGTAAGCTTATTATTACAGTGATCGTGCTGATCGTCGTTGCAGTGATCGCACTCAGCAGCATCGCGACCATCCCGACGGGCCATACGGGCGTTATCACGACATTCGGTAAGGTCGAGAACTATACGCTGGATGCAGGTGTGCATGTAAAGGCACCGTGGCAGAAGGTGATCAAGATGGACAACCGTATCCAGAAGGCGACGATTGACCTCTACTGCTTCTCCTCGGATATCCAGGAAGTCTCCATGACCTATACGCTCAACTATCAGATCGATAAGGACAACGCGATGGAGATCTATAGAACGATCGGTCAGGAATATTATGACAAGATCATCACTCCCTGCATCACGGAAGCGGTCAAGGTCGTTACGGCACAGTATACTGCAGAGGAACTCGTCAGCACACGTGCGGAGCTTGCGAAAAATATCGAAGTCGAGCTCGCAGAGCGCTTCAAGCAGTATAATATTCAGGTCGTCAGCACATCCATCGAAAACTTTGACTTCACCGATGCATTCACGGATGCTGTAGAAGCAAAGCAGGTCGCAGAGCAGAACAAGCTCCGCGCACAGACCGAGGCTGAGCAGGCTCGCATCGAAGCGCAGGCAACGGCAGACGTCCGCCTCATCGAGACAAAGGCGAATGCAGAAGCAAAGCTGATCGAAACGCAGGCAGATGCAGAAGCAAAGCTGATCGAAGCGGAAGCAGAGGCTGAGGCGAATAAGAAGGTCGCAGAGAGCCTTACCGATCCGATCATGGAGAAGATGTATTACGATAAGTGGAACGGTGCGCTGCCGAAGGTATACGGCGGCTG
>JAZRGP010000293.1:0-1713 GCA_045644225.1 Christensenellaceae bacterium
GAGACGTACTTAGCGTACATCGCACAAGCTTTGCCGATCCGAAAAACGCAAAAGGCGGGACTTATCATCAGTCTTGCTTTACATGACTTCAAAAAACGTCATCTGCGCACTCTCACTCATCCCCTTAAAGCAGTCCATCTCGCGCATCAGGTCGATGACCGAGCTCGAGAGCTTCGCAGCCTGCTTCAGTTCATCGATGGAGCGGATATCCTGCTCCTTCATGACCTTTTCCAGATTCAGAGCGACCTTTTCACCGAGTTTCGGGATCGCGATAAAGGGCAGTCTCAGCGCATCACCTTCGACGACATAGCGCTTTGCCTGGCTCTTCTTGAGGTCAACAGGCAGGAACTTGAATCCACGTGCGCACATCTCAAGAGCGATTTCGAGGTTCGTCAGAACGCCTGCTTCCGTTGCGCTCTTTTCAAAGCCCTTTGCCTCGATCTCCTTCATCGCAGCTTCGATGGCTTCTGTGCCGCCGAGCGCCGCCTGCATGTCAAAGTCTCCGCCGCGGACAGTGAAATACGCGGAGTAATAGTAGATCGGATGATGCACCTTGCAGTATGCGATGCGGAGCGACATGATAACGTACGCAACAGCATGCGCCTTCGGGAACATGTAGCCGATCTTTCGGCAGGATTCGATGAACCATTCCTCAACATTCGCCGCATACATCGCCGCTTCCATATCGGGCTGTCGCTTCTCCTTATGCCCTGCCCACTTACCTTTTCGCACGCTCTCCATAACGTCGAAGGACATCTTCTTATCAACACCGCGTCGGATAAGACCATTCATGATGTCGTCTCGCGTACAGATAACTTCACTGATCGTGCATGTGCCGCTTTCGACGAGCTCGGATGCATTGCCCTGCCATACGTTCGTACCGTGGGAAAGACCCGATATACGCACAAGGTCCGCCATGGATTTCGGCATGGTATCGAGCAGGAGTCCGCGTACGAAATGCGTGCCGAATTCGGGGATACCCAGCGTACCGACCTTGATCCCTCGGATCTGCTTGGGTTCGATGCCGAGTGCCTTTGTGCTCGTGAAGAGCGAGAATGTCTCGGGGTCATTGAGCGGGATCTTCAGCGGGTCGAAGCCGATGCCATCCTGAAGCTCACGGATCATCGTCGGATTATCGTGTCCGAGGATATCCAGCTTGACGAGGATGTCATGCATGGAGTTGAAGTCGAAGTGCGTCGTGATAGAGTCCGCATTGACGTCATTCGCAGGCTTGTTGATCGCAGTGAATTCGTGAACGTCCTTAGTCTTTGGTACGATTACGAGACCGCCGGGATGCTGACCCGTCGTTCGCTTAACGCCTGTGCAGCCGAGCGCAAGACGCGTGATCTCAGCCTGAGGCATGGTCATATTGCGTTTTTCAAGATATTTGCGGACAAAACCTTCCGCGGTCTTTTCCTGCACAGCACTGATCGTGCCTGCGCGGTAAACATATTTTTCACCGAAGAGCTCGATGATATACTTGTGTGCGTTCGGCTGATATTCACCCGAGAAGTTAAGGTCGATATCAGGAACCTTGTCGGCATTGAACCCGAGGAATACCTCGAACGGGATATCATACCCGTCGGATTCATAATCCGCACCGCACTTCGGGCATTTCGCCGCGGGCATATCAACACCGCATCCATAGAGCGCAGTATCGATATCAAAGTCAGAGTGCTTGCAGTTCGGGCAGCGGTAGTGCGGCGGCAGCGG
>JAZRGP010000294.1:0-7558 GCA_045644225.1 Christensenellaceae bacterium
ATCTTCGTCGCGGCGGATTGCCGTCATATCTGTATAAAGACCTTCTCCAACTTCAAAGCCGTACTTTTTGAGAGCGTAGCGCTTCCACTTTGCGAGGGAGTGGACGATCTCTGCAGGTTCGTCACCTCGCTCCTTGATACCGAAAGAAACGGGGCGCTCGACGCCGTTTAAATTATCGTTCATACCGGAATCGGGAGTAACGAAAAGCGGTGCGGAAACGCGGTATAAATTGAGCTGAGCGGAGAGCTCGCGCTCGAAGAAGTCTTTTACCTTTTTGATCGCGATCTGCGTTTCGCGGACGCAAAGATCGGACTGATATGCCTCAGGGATAATGATAGAACTCATTTTGTTATTTGCTTATTGATCAAAGTTCGCAGTTGTTTACTGCTCTGGGGAAGGGAATGACGTCGCGGATGTTGCCCATGCCCGTGAGGTACATTACCATACGTTCGAAGCCCAGACCGAAGCCTGCGTGGCGAGCGGGGCCGTATTTGCGCAGGTCGAGATAGAAGCCGTAATCCTCTGCATTGAGGCCGAGTTCTTCCATGCGCTTTGTGAGTTTTTCGTAATCGTCTTCGCGCTGAGAGCCGCCGATGATCTCGCCGATACCGGGAACGAGCCAGTCCATAGCAGCGACGGTCTTGCCGTCTTCGTTGAGCTTCATGTAGAAAGCCTTGATCTCCTTCGGATAGTCTGTTACGAAAACGGGCTTGCCGAATACCTGCTCTGTGAGGTAACGTTCGTGTTCTGTCTGCAGGTCGCAGCCCCAGAATACCTTGTAGCTGAAGTTATCGTTGTTCTTTTCGAGGAGCTTGACAGCCTCTGTGTATGTGACGTGACCGAATTCGGAATTGCGGACGTGGTCGAGGCGCTCGAGGAGACCCTTGTCGATGAACTTGTTGAAGAATGCGAGTTCTTCGGGAGCATTTTCGATAACGTAGTCGATGACGTACTTGAGCATCTTTTCAGCGATGTCCATGTTGTCATTGAGGTCAGCGAAAGCCATTTCCGGCTCGATCATCCAGAATTCCGCAGCATGGCGGGTCGTGTTGGAGTTTTCTGCACGGAATGTCGGACCGAATGTGTAGATATTCTTGAACGCCATTGCGTATGTTTCGCCGTTGAGCTGACCGCTTACAGTGAGGTTAGCGGATTTGCTGAAGAAGTCCTGAGAATAGTCGATGGAGCCGTCTTCGTTCTTGGGAATGTTGTTGAGGTCCATTGTTGTGTCCTGGAACATTTCTCCTGCGCCTTCACAGTCGCTGCCTGTGATGATGGGAGTATGGACATATACGAAGCCGCGTTCCTGGAAGAACTGATGGATCGCATAAGCACAGAGAGAACGTACGCGGAAAACAGCCTGGAATGTGTTTGTGCGGGGTCTCAGGTGAGAGATCGTACGGAGGTATTCCAGAGTATGACCCTTCTTCTGCAGCGGGTAATTCGGGGAGGATGCGCCTTCGATCTCGACCTTTGTTGCCTGGATCTCAAAAGCCTGCTTTGCACCGGGAGTTTCTGTTACGACGCCTGTAACGATGAGCGCTGCGCCGACGTTGAGCTTGCTGATCTCAGCGAAGTTATCCAGCTTGTCGGAATATACGACCTGGAGTGTATCGAAATATGTGCCGTCGTTGATCACGAGGAAACCGAAGGTCTTGCTGTCACGCTTGCTGCGCAGCCAACCGCCGATGGAGATCTCCTTGCCGGCATATTCTTTTGTGTTCTTAAAGAGTTCTTTCAGATTGACGAGTTTCATAACGCATCTCCTATATCAAAAAATTAGTATCATATATTTACAATCACAGTTTAGTATATCGCAAACATCGGAATTTTACAAGTGATTTCAGCAGGAAAACACGAGGAAAAAGAGTTGAATTGCGCTTAAATTTGTGTTACAAATTGGATATAAGACAATTACGCATCAATATCGGAAAAAACCGTACTGTCAGGAGAGGTCTGTATGGATAATTTCACATATTTACTGAATCAAAACACGACGGCTGATCCTGCCTGCTGTGCGATCGTTTCGCCTGAGCAGACAGAGGAAGTTCTTGCTTTTCACCGCGGGATGACGGGGCATTATGCCGAGACACCGCTTGCGGAGCTTTCGGAGCAGGCAGCAATGCTCGGACTTAAAGCGATATTCGTGAAAGACGAATCCAGGAGATTCGGATTGAATGCCTTTAAGGGGCTGGGCGGAAGCTATGCCGCAGGGAAGTATCTCTGCGAAAAGCTGGGAATCCCTGCGGATGAGCATGCATACGCGAAGCTGACGAGCCCGCAGGCTCACGAGGCGCTCGGGGAGATCACCTTCGTTACTGCGACGGACGGAAACCACGGCAGAGGAGTCGCGTGGATCGCGCATGTCCTCGGATACAATGCTGTTGTATATATGCCGCAGGGAAGTGCGCAGGAGCGGCTGGAGAACATCCGCGCATTGGGAGCGCATGCGGAGATATTGCCCTGCAATTACGACGATGCGGTGCGCTATGCTGCGAAGATGGCTGAGGAAAAATGCTGGGTGCTGCTGCAGGATACCGCATGGGACGGATATGAGGAGATCCCGACGCACATCATGCAGGGATATACAACGCTTGCCGCAGAGGCGGCGCAGCAGATAAAAGAAAAGCCCACGCACCTCTTTCTGCAGGCAGGCGTAGGGAGCATGGCGGGCGCGATCGCAGGGTATTTCAAGGCATTGATGAAGGAAAATTGCCCGAAGATCGTCATCGTCGAGCCTGATAAGGCGGACTGCCTTTACCGCACGGCAAAGGCGAATGACGGCAAAATGCACATTGTTACGGGCGATATGGACAGCATCATGGCGGGGCTTTGCTGCGGCGAACCCTGCACGGTGAGCTGGGAGATACTGAAGAACGCGGCGGATGCTTTTGTTTCCTGCGCGGATGCATATACGGTAAACGGCATGCGCATGCTCGGCAGACCGATTGGGGATGATCCCAAGGTCATTTCGGGAGAATCGGGTGCGGTCACGGCAGGCGTGCTGCAGGCGATCATGACGAAACCCGAACTCGAGCCTTTAAAAGAACAGCTCGGTCTCGGCATGGATTCCTGCGTGCTGCTCATCAGCACAGAGGGCGATACCGATCGGGAAAATTACAGGAAGATTCTGGGATAAACTTGCAGAAAGGTGAGACGATCTATGCGAAAACTGATTTTGATACTGACTGTTATACTGATGCTTTTCGGATGTGTTTCCTGCGCGGCAGGAGAGATGCCGACGCCTGCATTTGCCAAGCCGACTCCCGCTGTTGAAATTGCGGAGCCGACACCTGAGCCCGAGCCCATCCCGACGGAGAAGCCGCAGAGTGCGTATAACGAGAAGCTGGCGTGGGAGCTTATGATCGTCAAGCCCATCAGCTGCTGGGCGGTGGAGCCGAACGATACGCTCTATTCCTTGAAAGCATCATCCGATTTAGTTGCGCTTGTGTATGTCGAGGGCAAGAAAGAGAGGATCTGGCGGGATGAACAAATCGGGGCTGAGGATGGATGCACCGAAGCGGAAGTGCGCATAGAGAAAATATGGGCGGGAGACTCCGCGAAAGAGGGAGATACCATTATCGTGCGGGAGGATTGCTATCTTTCCGAGCGGGATAATGGGGTGACGGCGCTCTGCACGAACGAGGACTATTTCCCCATGCGGGAGCACGCATATTATCTGCTGTTCCTGGAGGATAATTTTGATAACCCCGGTACTTTTATGATGACCTGCGTGCATTACAGTAAATTCCCCGTTAATCCTATGGTGGATGACCTGATGAAAGCGGGAAAGAAGATGCACTATAAGGATCTTGAGTTGGCGCAGGATGGATGGGTGGAGTATTATGATTTTGACCCGCGGCAGCCGATGCCCGATGTCAAAATGCTTTTTGACGAGGTTTATGAGGCTTATTACGGCGACGATGCGATCCTGAAAGTGCTGGAAGAAGAGCGGGAATATGAGAAGCATTACGGCGGGTTAAAACCTGTCGAATGGGAGCCTGCGCCCGAGAGCGAGAGTACCCTTTGGGCATTTGCTTATTATGGGCAGAATATGATTTTTGTTCCCACGGAGAAGATCCCTTACGAAGGCTCGCTGAAGAAGATACATGAGCAGATGAACGACAGAGGATTCGATGCATCTCAGCTGCAGACACTTGCGGTGGATTCCAATGAATTCAGAATGAGGATGTGGAGCTATGATGTTTTCATAGGCGCGAGGGTCGAGGATCAGTATGGTAATGAAACGATTGCTTCGGTATATACTCTGAACGGTGAGTGTCTCGGAGAGAATATCGATCGCTATGATTCAGGAAAGATCGAGAGGGAGCGCGGAGGCGAGCCTGTTGTATATTCCGTTACGACAAGAATGTATAGCCAAGATGAAAACAATGCTTATCATGCATTTTTCATCGTGGATTTTGATGAAAGCTATTTTAACTGAATGGTTTCGGGAGAAAGCTGATGGCAAAAACAATGAAGCTCACCGCGCTTGCAAGCGCAGTGCTGACGGCTGTGTGTGCGGTGATTTTTCTGAAAACAGATATTGGTGTGTTTCTGCCGCTCGCAATCACGTTTGGAACGGTCGCATATCATTTTATTATGCGCCTGGCGGTCGGGTATACAGTGAACGGGATCATGCGAAACCGCGCGGACTGTACGAAAAGATGGTATCAGCTGCACAGATGTGAAGAAAAGCTCTATCGGAAACTGGGTGTAAAAACATGGAAAGATAAGCTGCCTGCATACGACCCGTCGCTGTTTTCCGTTAAGGAGCATGGATTTGAGGATATCGCGCAGGCGACATGTCAGGCGGAGATCGTGCATGAGATCATCGCTCTGCTGAGCTTTCTGCCGATCATTGCGGTGCGGTGGTTTGGCACGGCGGGAGTATTTATCGTGACATCCGTGCTTTCGGCGGGGTTCGACCTGATGTTCGTGATGATCCAGCGGTATAACAGACCGCGGCTCGTGAGGATCGCGCAGAAAAAACAAAAACAGCACTTATGATAAGTGCTGTTTTTGTTATCCCTGAAAATCAGATCTCTGTGAAGTAATACTTCTGAACGTAGCCGTTCTCTTCGACCATGAGGATGGTCTCGTCGCCGTTTTCGGAAAAGATATCAACTTTATCGACCTTTGCGTAGTTCTTTACATAAGCGATGGGGTCGTCTGTTTCGATCTCAAGGAACTGCTTCTGCGCGTAGGTCGTTCCGCCGCAGGGATTATAAGACTCGATCACGAGTTCGTATTCTTTCATTTCTGCCTCCTGATGTGCATTTTTCGTACTTAATTATTCTATCAATTCCGCCTTTAAAAAGTCAAGCCAAATTATCCGCGGGGAATATTGCGGTGAGCGGAAAAAAATGATAAAATAAAATGGTATTTTGATTATCACAGAGAAGGAGGAGCAAGGCTTTGAATGTCGCATGTTTAACGCATGAGGGCCGCGTACGCACGGAAAACGAAGACAGCGTATTTGTCGATGGTAAAAAGTCGCCTGTCGTTGCGATACTCGCGGACGGCATGGGCGGTCACGCAGGCGGCAAGCAGGCGAGCTCCTTTACGATAAAGTTCATCCGCAAAAAGCTGAAGGAAGCAGGCGACCTCTCCAAGCTGACGAAAGAGGATCTCTGCAGGCTTGTGGTCGAGGCGAGCGAACATCTGCGCGTTGAGGCAAACAAGGATGAACGCATGAAAGAGATGGGTACGACGCTCGTTTTGGCGCTGATCGATGCGACCTCCGCGAAGATCGCGAGCATCGGCGATTCGCGTGCGTACTGCATTTCGGACGGAGAGATCCGCCAGATCACCAAGGACCACAGCTATGTTCAGTATCTCTATGAGCATAACATGATGTCGCGCGAGGAGATGCGTACGCATCCTTACCGCAATATCATCATGCGTGCCGTTGGCATGGAAGATGCCGAGGCAGACGGATATGAGATCGAGCTGAAGCGCGGAGACACGATCCTGCTCTGCTCGGACGGTCTTACGGGAGAACTGGAGGACAGCGAGATCGCGGAGATCATCGGAAAACGCATCCACGCCAAGAAAAAGGTCAATCTGCTGATCGAACGCGCGCTGATGCATGGCGGCAGGGACAATATCTCCGTTGCGATCATTGAAAACAAGGGCATTATCGGCGAGATCCTGCAGGATAAATATGAGGTGCAGGAGATGATCGCCGAAGGCGGTATGAGCCGCGTATATAAAGGCATCTGCACGAAAACGGGCAAGGATGTCGCGATCAAGATCTTCAAGACGGAGTTTCTGGATGTGCCGCAGGCGGTCGAGGGATTCAAGCAGGAGGCGCGTGCGGCGGCGATGCTGCATCATCCAAACCTCATGCATGCCATCGACGTCGGCAAGATCGGAAAATTCCGCTATATCGTTTCGGATTACATCCCCGGAAACGAGCTGAAGTCCATGCTGGGAGAGCTTTCTCTCGAGCAGAATGTTGAGATCATCAAAAAGGTCCTTTCGGGGATCGGCTATGCGCATAACCGCGGAGTCGTCCATCAGGACCTCAAGCCGAACAACATCCTCATGGACGGAGACAGACCCGTCATCATCGACTTCGGCATCGCGAAGATGCCCGAGCAGACCGTTAAAGGCGACTGCGTTCTGGCGACGGTGGATTATTTCTCGCCCGAGCAGGCGATGAACGAGCATGTCGATGCGCGCTCGGACCTCTATTCCATCGGCGTTATGCTCTATGAGATGTGTACGGGGAAGCTGCCCTTCGAAGGGACGGACGAGCTGCAGGTCGCGCTGAAGCACATGCATCAGCCCGTAACGCCGCCGAAGGAACTGAATCCCGAGATCCCCGAGAGCCTGAACCGCATCATTTTAAAGGCGATGGAAAAGAAGCCGCACGACCGTTATCCCACGGCTGCCGCGATGAAAAGAGACCTTGAGCTCGTGTTTGAGCAGCCCGACGGTGAGTATGTTATCATGCATTCCGAAGAAGCGCACAAGGCCGAGAGAACGAAGACGCTGCCGCTGCTGATCACGATCGGTGCGATCTGTATGGTGATGATCGCTGCGGTCGTCATGCTGATCAATTACGTCGGTCGGGTACAGAAGGACAAGAACGCTGCGGATACGACGGTATATATGCCGTATCTGCTGGATAAAAACGAAGAAGAAGCGAAGGAGCTGCTGGAAGGATACAGTATTTCCATCGATTATGAGCTTGTTCCCGAAGCTGCAGTAGGGAGCGTCGTGGAACAGAGCCCCGAAGCGGGAACGATTATCGACAAGACCGATCGCCTGAGCATTACAGTCAGTGCAGACGGAACAGAGGAGAAACAGGATGACTGAGGAGAATAACCGAAAAGAGGGCGTGATCCTGAAAGGGATCGGCGGATTCTATTATATTCTTTCTGAAGGAGAGGTATATGAGACGCGTGCCCGCGGGAGATTTCGCAAGGACGGAATCACTCCCATGCCGGGTGACCGCGTGATCCTGAGTCTGCCGACGGATCAGGTCGGCGGATATGTTGAAGAGATCCTGGAACGCAAAAATTCGCTTCCGAGACCGATGGTCGCGAAC
>JAZRGP010000295.1:0-4084 GCA_045644225.1 Christensenellaceae bacterium
CCATAACAGGGTTCATGCCGAGCTCCTTTGCGAGTTCGCCTGCCTTTTTGCGGTCGATCTCCGCTCCGCGCTTAATATACTGCATTCGTTTTTCCTCCTTTCTTTTTATATTTGTGACGAAAAAAACAATATTCGTAATAATAAAAGCAGGCGGTCCGGCAGACCGCCCGCTGATTAATTTTTATCTGATTGCCTTTACACCGCCGCGTGCCTTTGCGCCGAACTTCTTGGAGAGCAGCGCCCAGACGGAGGGAGCAACGACCATGGAGCTGAATGTACCCGCAAGGATACCGATGATGATCGGGAATGCGAAAATGCGGATGGATTCTACGCCAAGGATATAGAGCATAAGGATCATGATGAGCGTTGTGATCGTTGTATTGATCGTTCTGCCCATGGATTCCTTAACAGAAATATCAACGAGTTCATCTGTGGACATAACGTTCACGGGATACTTCTTCGCGTTATCTCTGATTCTGTCGAAGATGATAACCGTCGCGTTGATGGAATAACCGACGATCGTAAGGCATGCTGCGATGAATGTGCTGTCTACGGAAACCTGGAAGATGCACATTACCATGATCATGATGAGCACGTCGTGAACCAGCGCTACAACCGCACCGATCGCGGAGAAGAGCTGGAAGCGGATCGTGATATAAACGAGCATGAGAACGCATGCGATAACAACTGCGAGCAGCGCATTGAGAATGAGCGTACCGCTTGCTGTTGCGCCGACGCTGTCGACCTTAACTTCTTCGGGGAGAGCGTTGGGGTAACCCGCAGCAACTGCTTCTGCGATCTCAGCAACGACTTCGTCGTCGATCGCATTTGCGCTGTCGTCCTGAACGCGGATCAGTGCTTCGTGACCGTCTGCGCCGGATGTGATTACGGAAACATCACCCTGTACGGAATCGAGACCTTCTACAACTGCTCTGACCTTTTCGGAGTCGAATGTTTCGCCGAGGTCAACTGTGATCTGAGAACCGCCTGTGAAGTCCAGACCGAGGTTCATGCCGCCAAAGATAATGCCGACAACGATCGCAGCTACGAGGATCACAGCGGGGATAATGAGGAATTTCTTGAAGTTCTTAACGATCATGCTTCTTCTCCTCCTTTAACTTTTTTCTCAGCGACATACATCTTCTTGCCGTTGGGGAAGATGCCTACGATCAGCTTAAAGAGACCCTGAGATACGACGAGAGCCGTAAACATGGATACTACGATGGAGATCGCAAGTGTGTAAGCAAAGCCCTTGATGGAGCCTGTGCCGAAGATCGCAAGGACGATCGCAGCGATGATCGTCGTAACGTTTGCGTCCATGATCGCGCCTGCAGCCTTGTTGAAGCCTGTCTTGACGGATGCTCTTACGGACTTGCCGAGGCGAACTTCTTCCTTGAATCTTTCGAAGATAACGACGTTTGCGTCAACTGCCATACCGATACCAAGGATGATACCTGCGATACCGGGCAGCGTAAGTTCTACTTCAAAGAGAGAGATGAAGAATACAACGATCGCAACGTATGCGATGAGTGCGATGTCAGCCATGATGCCGGGAACTCTGTATACGATCGCCATGAATACGAGCAGGATCGCAAGACCGATCAGGCCTGCAAGGATGCTCTTCTGGAGTGCGTTGTCGCCCAGTGTGGAGCTGATCGTTCTCTGTTCGAGTACGTCAAGTTCCAGCGGGAGCGCACCGCTCTCGATCTGCATTGCAAGGTTCTGTGCTTCTTCCAGTGTGAAGTCGCCGGTGATCTGACCCTGGTTGCTGATCGCATCCTGGATCTCACCCTGAGAGATCGCATTGCCGTCGAGCTGGATCGTAACGATCTCGCCGATGTTCTTGGAAGTTACTTCATAGAACTTATCTGCAGCTTCTGCAGAGAGTTCGAAATGAACCATGTACTGGCCCTTGTCATCTACCATCGCCTGAGCTACCTTGATGTCAGAACCTTCGACGATAACTTCGCCATCGGGATCAAGGAACTGAAGAACAGCAGGTGTGCCGAGGAAGCTTACAACGTCTTCGGGATTCGCGATCTCGCTTGTGCTGTTGATCGGAACTTCAACGCGGATGCCGGATACACCCTGCTTTGTGACCGTTGCTTCCGTGAAGCCCTTGCTGTCCAGACGGGAACGGAATATCTTCATCGCGCCTTCGATCTTCGCATCGAGGTCCTCGACGGAAGGATCAGCCGCTTCGTAAACAATGGATACACCACCGGTAAGGTCAAGACCGAGGTGAATGGATTCTACCGGTTCTACATCATAAATGCCTACCGGTACACCCTGAAAGACTACAACCGCAAGTAATGCTATGACCAGCACGATGACTGCAAGTATTACTGTATTGCGCACTTTCATAACTGCATTTTCCTCCTGAATATTTACTGTATCATCTCTATAAAATACTATTATAGCCAAATATACCTAATTATTATAAAACTTTCGCTTTGAATAGTCAACAACAATCCCTTCCAATTCATAATTTTGCATCATACATTTATATGGAAAAACCGTTTCGCAAAAATTATTGATAATAATTCTCAATAAGGGGTTTACATTTCAATTTTGTTGGTATATAATAAACACAAGATAAAAAACAACCATTCGATGGAGGTATTAAAAATGAAATTTGTATGCACAGTATGTGGTTATGTTCATGAAGGCGACGCAGCTCCCGCTGCATGCCCCGTTTGTAAGGTTCCCGCTGAAAAGTTCCAGGCTCAGTCCGCTGACAGAGTATGGGCAGCAGAACACGTTGTTGGCGTAGCTCAGGGCGCAAGAGAAGACATCATCGCTGATCTCCGCGCTAACTTCGAAGGCGAATGCTCCGAAGTCGGTATGTATCTCGCAATGGCAAGAGTAGCTCACCGTGAAGGTTACCCCGAAATCGGTCTCTACTGGGAAAAGGCTGCTTGGGAAGAAGCTGAACACGCTGCTAAGTTCGCTGAACTCCTCGGCGAAGTTGTTACAGACTCCACAAAGAAGAACCTCGAAATGCGCATAGACGCTGAAAACGGCGCTACAGCTGGTAAGTTCGATCTCGCTAAGAGAGCAAAGGAACTCAACCTCGATGCGATCCACGACACAGTTCACGAAATGGCTCGCGACGAAGCTCGCCACGGCAAGGCATTCGAAGGTCTCCTCAAGAGATACTTTGGCTAATAACCGAATTCACAAAGATGCTCCCTCAGGGGCATCTTTTTTTGCGTTAAATCCCGATTTTTTCGTTGTTTTTTATTTACAAAGAAAATTCTCGGCAATATAATATTATATGTATATACTTTATTTCGAGGTGTGCTATGTTCACGAAATTCAAACGCTGGGTCGGAGCCCTTTTTATCACCTTATTACTGACAGTTACGCTCCTCCCCATCAATGCTCACGCAGCAAGCATTACTTATTATCAGACAGCCAAAGCGAACGTCCCGATCTGGAGCGCATCCAATTCCAGCTCCACAAAGGTCCGCACCATCGCATCTTCCGCAACAGTGCTGAAGGTCACGGGATCCACGACCAATTCCTCGGGCAATCTCTGGTATAAGCTTTCCGACGGAAACTGGGTATTCTCCGGCAATGTCACCAAGCATTCGCATTCCTATAAAGGCGGCATCTGCTCCAACACGACCTGCAAATACGAATATCCCCTGACGGTCTCTTCCGCATCGGGTACTTTTGTCGTTACCAATACGAGCGGCGCAAAGCTTTGGTCCCGTCCTTATTCCAGTAATTCCACGCATAAGAGTACCGCTGCTTATAACAGCACCCTCACCGTTACCAACAAAACCACCAATCAGGAAAATCACCTTTGGTATAAGCTTTCCAACGGTTACTGGGTTTACTCGAATAACGTCAAGCAGCGCTTCACTGTCAGCTATAACGCAAACGGCGGTACAGGCGCTCCCTCTTCTCAGTATGTTCTTAACGGGCAGTCTCTCAAGCTCTCTTCCACAAAGCCCACACGCGTCGGCTATGTCTTCCAGGGCTGGGGAACCTCCTCAAGTACGACTACCGTATCCTATAAGCCCGGCACTTCCTATTCTTTCACATCGGGCAAAACACTCTATGCCGTATGGAAAAA
>JAZRGP010000296.1:0-1521 GCA_045644225.1 Christensenellaceae bacterium
TCATCCCTCCCGGAAATGAGAGCCACGGATACGAACCCTCTCTCGAGGATATCGCCATCCTCTCGGACTGCGATATCTTCATCTATGCAGGCGGTGAATCCGACAGCTGGACGACCGACATCATCGCTGCTTCCGAAAACGATGATATCACCGTCCTCTCCATGCTCGATCTCGTCGATACCTGCACCGCAGAGCATACCGAAGGCATGCAGGAGAGCCATCACGGTCACGACCACGAAGAACCCGATGAGCACGTCTGGACCACACCGAAGAATGCAGCACGCATCGCGCAGGCGATCTGCGGCGCATCCTGCGAAAAAGATGCGGAAAACGCAGACTTCTACCGTGAAAATACGGATAGCTATATCTCAATGCTGACAGATCTCGATTCTGCATATGCCTCCGCTCTCGGCAATGCGGAGAGAAACTTCCTCGTCTTTGCGGAGCGCTTCCCCTTCCGCTATCTCGCAGAGGAATATCACCTCGACTATGATGCGGCTTTCTCGGGCTGTTCCTCGGATACCGAGCCCAGCCTCGCTGCGATCGCACATCTGATCGATCAGACGACGCAAACAGATTCCCGCGCGGTCTTCTATATCGAATTCTCGGATACCACCGTTGCGGAGATGATCGCAGAAGCCACGAATACAAAAGCCATGATGCTGCATTCCTGCCAGAACGTCACGCAGGAGGACTTCGAAAACGGGATCACCTATCTCGATCTCATGCAGCAAAACCTCGAAACACTCAAGGAGGCATTAAACGGATGACTCTCATACAATGCACCGACCTTATCTTAGCCTATGAGGACCAGACCGTCCTCACCGACCTTTCCTTCTCCGTAAACAAAGGCGATTATTTCTGCATCGTCGGCGAAAACGGTTCGGGAAAAAGCACGCTTATGAAGGCGCTCCTCGGCATCCTCAAGCCCGTCGGCGGGAGCATCGGCTTCAACAGTCTGACCCGTGCAGAGATCGGCTATCTTCCGCAGAGAGCGGATATCCAGCGCAATCTCTCCGCATCCGTCCGTGAGGTCGTCCTCTCTGGCACGCTGAACCGCAGCCGTTCCCTTTTCTATACAAAGAAGCAGAAGGAGATCGCAGAAGAAAGCATGCGCACACTGCATATCGACGATCTCGCCGACCAGTCATACCGCGATCTTTCCGGCGGTCAGCAGCAGCGCGTTCTGCTCGCGAGGGCGCTCTCCGCGACCTCTCAGCTCATCGTGCTGGATGAGCCCATAACAGGTCTCGATCCGCTCGCAGCAGAGGATTTCTATCAGGCGATCGACCTGCTAAACAAAGAAAAAGGCATCACGATCGTCATGGTTTCCCACGATATCCCGTCTGCGATCCGCTATGCCAACCGCATTCTGCACCTCGGTCATTCCAGCAGATTCTTCGGCACGACCGAGGAATATACCGCGAGCGACCTCGGCAAGCGCTTTATCGGAGGTATCAACGCATGACTTTTCAGGATATTTTTTCCAACCCCGTTATCGTCAGTGTACTGATCCGCGCA
>JAZRGP010000297.1:0-1332 GCA_045644225.1 Christensenellaceae bacterium
GCATCTGCGCGAGCTTCACGAGGTCCTGACCGTATTTTTCGAGAACATTATAAGTATCCTCGGGGCTGTCGCTCGTTACGCGCTGATTTCCGCGGATATCACGCAGTGCGCTGAGGAATTTATCCTTTGTGAGGTTATTTGCCTTAAAGAGATCCTTGACGGCACCTGCGGCATGGTCAAAGAACGCAAGCATGATATGCTCAACGGAAACATAGTCATCTTTCATCTGTTCGGCGGTTCTCTCTGCACCAAGGAGTGCGCTGTCGAGCTCGGAAGAGAGATATTTTCCCGCGTTCATGCTGACCTTCGGGAGTTTCTCGATCGCGGTAAGCACGTCAGCGGTGAGTGCGGAAGGGGAGCAGCCGCATTTTCTGAGCAGCTCGGGGATAAGACCTTCTTCCTGCGTGAGCAGGGAATAGAGCATATGCTCCTGCGTGATCTGCTGATTGCCGTATTCAATGGCGGTATTCATCGCCTGCTGGACAGCGGACGCGGATTTCTGTGTGTATTTTTCTAAGTTCATATTGTTTCTCCTTTCGGAACAGTTACAATGCGATCTGACAGTTTTTGAAATAGTCGATCATGATCTGCTCAACAGCATATGCAGCACGCTGAGGCTCGCTTAAATATGTAAAGAATGCCTTTAATGCACGGTCGAAGGCGGTGATATATTCCGCGATGACGGAGGAGAGCTCGTCTTCGGAGATCTTCTCACCGAGGGGAATGATGAGTTTTTTCGTAAAGCGCTCTCCATTGACGGAATGCTCGGCATAGCGGTTATAAGCGCACTCGAGCTTTGCCCACAGTTTATAGAACTGAAGCAGATAGAGCTTCAGGGTAGCATTCTGTGTACGCAGACCAACGCGGATCTCACCGAATGCATTGGATTCCGTGCGGTAGAGCTCTACGCTATAGTTTACGATCGGGTTGTATTTATAATTCAGCATGGAGCGCAGGTTGAAAAGAGAATCCGACGAGCGGAGCATGACCTGAAGCTCGCCTGCGCTGCTGAGGCGGCGTTCCATGCGGTCGAACATATCGCGTATACGCATTTCGGGAGTGCGATAGGATACGTATTCAGCGAGGATGCTGTTGATGAGTGCGGAGCGGCTTGTTCCTGACGAAGCGGCGAGGCGATCGATCGCAGAGACGATCTCTTCCGTAAGAATCAGTGAGTACATATTTTTCGCCATGACGCACCTCCTTAAAATTACTTTGCTTAATGATATTATACCCGTAATTAAATAAATTGCAATACGAATTATATAATTACATGTGCAAAAGTATGTAATTCTATTTTTTTAACAATATTTATTGACATAATCAAAATAA
>JAZRGP010000298.1:0-7218 GCA_045644225.1 Christensenellaceae bacterium
AGATGAAGCGGAGAAGCTCGCCCGAGCGACGAAAAGAGCGAGGGGCAAATCCCTCTTTCTCCGCCAAGACCTGCCTATGAGGCGGGTCTTTTTTTGTGGAGAGAGGGGTTTGATCCCGCGAGGGCGCAAAGCGTAAAGAAAAACAACCCTGTGCGGTTGTTTTTTAGCGCAGCGGGGCTAGTCTGTCCCAGACGAGCCATTGATTGCGAAGCAATCGCAAATCCCTCTCCGCAAATTTCAAAAAAAGACTTGTCACCATAAAAAAATGGGTGTAGAATAATCACAAACCAAATACAGGGGAGCTTGTGAAACAGGCTGAGAGGAAGATATATTATCTTCGACCCTTTAACCTGATGCGGATAATGCCGCCGTAGGAAGTCATAAGCAACGATTTTTTACAGGAGGCATCCAAAGAGGATATCTCCTGTTTTTGTTTATAACTGAATATTTGGGGAGCTTGCTAAGCAGGCTGAGAGGAAGATATCGCTTCGACCCTTTAACCTGATCCGGATAATGCCGGCGTAGGGAATGTTGAAAATAAACTTTCACATATTGTTTGGATAGTTTATTCGGATAGTACTACAGCAGCTACAGAAGATCCCCAAAGAAAAAACGGGGATCTTTTTTGTTCCCCCAAAAAAGAAAAGGAGGATGAACATGCCGCAGAAAAAGACAGAACAGAACTTCAAATCTGCTGAAATGCAGATGCTTTCGGAACAGTTCCCAAGCTTTTCACCATATGTGTTGCTGAAGTTAAGCATGATCCGCTACGGAGTGATTCTCACTGAACGAGCAAACACACGGCTTCTGCAAAGCGACTTAAGCTTCCATACCGAGGAAGCATTTGGTCTGCAGTATGGCAAAGGAAAACGCAACAGCGCTATGCCCGGACCGATTCTGCTCAGGGATTCGAGCTTTGTGTATATCAACTGGGGAGAATTTTATTCCGATCCGTATATCGTTGATTATGATGCGGAATCCGAAAAATTCTTTCTCTATGACGATGGAAGGTTTGTCGACGAGATCGGGTTTGTGCCAAAACCGAAATTCTTCGGTAAAAAGACGAAAAAAGGCATCCCAATGGAAACCATCGCAGATGTCCGTTCCCAAAAGCTCATTATGAGCACTTATAAAAAATGCGTATTCCGCGATATGGGAAAACAGTGTAAATTCTGCGCGTTTTTCTGCAACGGCTATGATGGAGAATTGGAACTCGATCCCCAGGATGCGTATGACGTGGTCGCGGAAGCGCTGAAAGAAACGGGGCGCTTCTCAGAGATTCAGCTTTCGGGCGGAACAGACCTTGCAGGGCACTATCGCTTTGAGCGGGAGGAACAGCGATACATCAAAATATGGCAGGCGATCGGCAGAAATTTTACGGGCAGATTCCCCTCACAGCTAATGGCGCCCGCTTATCCCAAGGATATCTTGAAGCGCATCTACGACAATACGGGAATTACATCCTACAGTCCCAATCTGGAGATCGCAGATAAAGAATTGTTCCAAAAATACTGCCCCGGGAAAGAAAAATACATCGGTTACGATAACTGGATCCGAAGCCTCTGTGATGCTGTCGAAATCTTCGGAAAAGGCAACGTCTGCACGCAGATCGTAGCAGGAGCAGAACTGGCAGGCGAACACGGCTTTCGGGACACGGAGGCGGCGCTGGAATCCAATTTCAAGGTGTGCGAAATGCTGGCAAAAAACGGCGTTGTATTTTTAGGATCAATATGGCGTCCGCACGCAAAAGCCGACCTCGGTCTTGCGCCCATGCAGCCACTTGAATATTACGTCAGACTGACGGAAGGCCTGCACGAGATCCGCAAATCATACGGACTCTATACTGCGGACGATGACTACAAGCATTGCGGCGGACATCCCGACAGCGACCTTGAAAGGACGGATTATTTATGATGAATATCCCCACGAAAAATGAGATTCCGAAAGAAATAAGAGAGCTCCTGCAGGCTCCCGAGAAAAAATGCTATGTTGTGATTCATCCTGAAGACCGCATAAGCACCACCTCGACAAAAACCGAATTTGCAGAATATGCAGAATTGACAGTGCAGGATAATTCCATATTGGTATCTCTTTACAAGGAAAACTGCCCTGCGGGAGCATTGATCACTAAAGCTCTATGGTTTGGCAAAAAAGTAAGGCTGCTTGTGGTTGATGGGAACAAAGCCTATATGCTTCAGGCATTCCCGTACAAAAGCCATATTACCGGCGGCGTTTTCGCAGAAAGATTGGCTCACTTGCGTAAAAACGGTATTGTGCAGGATATTGCTGCGGTTTGGGAAATGTACTTCGACCGCATAGACGAACTGCCGAAAATTCCCGACGGAGACTATACAAAAGAAAGGACAGATTTTTTTGAAATGCATTTCGACAATCAATCCATTATGAAACGCGCTGTAACGGGCTGCCGATTCAGTATCGCGCCTATGAGCGATCAGTTTATTGAGATCATCCTCGGCGCAATCGGCAAGGTGGATACATCCAATATCTGGGGGCAGACTGACGAGTTTTCCACTGTTTACCGCGGAAAACGCGAGCATGTTCTGGATGCCGTAAAAGCCTGCTTTGTTCATTCTTACCGCAAGGGAGTTCACATGACGCTGAATGCAACGCTTTCCAAAGGATGCCCTGGAGCCACTGAAAAAGATGCGGCACTGACCGATGCCGTATGGTCAGAAAATGAACCCGCAAATGAACCGTTAACGAGAGACATTCACTTTCCTGCAGCGGCAAAGATCGAGCTTTATCCCATGGGAACAGAAGATTATTTAACACACATTGAAAACGTCGTTGAGTTGGCGAAAGAATACGGTGTTTTTTCTCGATCTGCACATTATACCACCATTCTCAAAGCAGATATTCACAAACTGTTTGACTTTTTCTCAGCAGCAGCGGAATACTGCGAACAAAATACGGACCATTATGTTCTGGGATTCACTTTGGCAGTGAACTTTCCGGAAGATGAGGAATAAAAAAGGAGACTAAAATTATGACAACAACAAAGAAAAACTTTTCATGGAAACTCAAAGACGTGCTGATGGTCGCGATCATCGGCGTACTGTTCTCTTTTCTCTATCTGGGAACAGTCTATCTCGGCATGGCGATCACCACAGCGCTGACACCTTTCGGTTGGGGCGCAGCAGGCTATGAGCCTTTTTATGGAATTCTGTTCATGGCCGCTTCTGTAGCGGTGTTCATCATTCAGAAACCCGGTGTAGGCATTGTTGCGGAATTGATCGCGGCTATTCTGGAAGTCCTGATGGGCAACTGGTTCGGGCCTGCCGTTATTCTGACGGGATTGATTCAGGGCGCTGCTGTAGAACTGGTATTCCTGCTCACACGCTATAAGAAATTCGATATGAAGACCATGGTCCTCAGTGCAATTTCCGTTGCAGTCATCAGCTTCATCTATCATTTCTGGAAATCTCAGTTCTATCTCTACCCTGCTCATATTTCCATTGTTATGCTTATCGTCCGTACCATCAGCTCCGCGATTTTCACGGGCGTTATCGCAACGCTCCTTTGCAAAGGTCTTGCGAAATCCGGTATCTTAAAGGCGTATCCCGCGGGACAGCTCTATGCGGCGCAGGAGTCTCTTGAGCTCGATGAATAACTTTGCACTTGAAGCGAGAAACTTACGTTTTCGGTATTTGGAGCAGAATAAAAAGAATGTTCTGGAAAACATCAGCGCGAGGTTTGAAAAAGGCAAAATCACCGTTCTGATGGGAGGCAGCGGGTGCGGAAAAAGCACCCTCGCTGCGCTCCTCGCAGGGCTCTATCCCGAAAACGGCGGAATCATAACAGACGGAGAGCGCTTTTTACTCGGTAAGCCGATCGAAGATTATTCCGTTTCCGAGAGAGCGTGCAGCTTATCCATGATGTTCCAGAATGCGGATCTGCAGTTCTGCATGGATACCCCGCGGAAGGAAATGCTCTTCTGCCTCGGCAATATATCCTGCCCTCCCGAGCAAATGAAAAACCGTATTGATACGGCTGCTGAGAAACTCTGTATCACAGCTTTGCTCGACAGACCGTTACATTCCTTATCCGGCGGCGAAAAGCAGAAAATCGCCCTTTGTTGTATTTTTCTTTTGGGTTCTGAAGTCATTCTCCTCGATGAACCTTTTGCCAATATCGATGAAAAGTGGGCAAAAGAAATTGCGGAAATGCTCAAAGAGATGAATCGTGAAAAAGAAACCACAGTGATCGTCATTGACCATTCTCTCGATCATTGGCTGGACTGTGCCCATGAAATTCAGGTTATGAAGAAAACCGATGGAAGCATCCTCCGCATTCCTCGCGCAGAGCTGAAAAACCATCGGGAGCTCTTTCGGGAAGAGGGACTTCGCTGGCCCTTTGAAGAAGCCGCACGAGAGCTTTGTAATGAAAGCGGCGAATCGCCCGTAATTACGCTCGATAATGTCTCTTACTGCATAGAAAAGAAACGCAAGAAAGAATCTGAACTACTCCTGAAAGATGCGAAGGCTGTTTTTTATAAAAACAAAATGACAGCGATCGTGGGTCCCTCGGGCTGCGGAAAAACAACGCTTTTCCGAGTGCTTCTGGGACAGAACAAATACAACGGAAGCATCAAGATCAATGGTAAGGAGCTGAAAGACCTGCGCTCAAGGGAACTGTTCCAAAGGGTTGGCATCGTCTTTCAGAACCCCTCCAATCAGTTCCTTACGCAAAATGTCCTTGAAGAAGTGGAATGCGGTCTGGCAGGACGAATCGTGAAGAAAAACGAATTTGCAGGAACAGAAACGGAGCAAAAAGCGATTGAACTTCTGAAAGAATTTGGGTTGGATAAATTCCGTAAATATTCGCCTTATATGCTGAGCCAAGGGCAGCAGCGGAGGCTTGCGGTTCTGTCTGTTCTTGCGGGTCAGCAGAAGATTTTACTGCTGGATGAACCAACATACGGGCAGGACGACGCAATGACACAGGAGATCATGAAGCTGCTGCGGAGAAAAACAGATACGGATGACCTGACAGTGATTTTTTCCACCCATGACAAACGACTGGTGAAGCAGTGGGCGGATCACTGTTATGAATTTACGGAAGGAGGTCTTGTCTATGCGGATCATGGAAAAGCTGAATCCGCTTTATAAGATGATCACGGTTCTTCTATCCGCGATTCTTCTGTCTTTTAATCATTCAGTCATGCTGAATCTGATGGTGTTCTGCGTAAGTGTGATCCTGATCCTTTTCTTTTCACGTGCGAAAGTACAAAGCATGTTGAAGCTTCTTCTGCCGCTCTGCATCATAACCGCGGCACTCTTTATGACAGGACTCAAAAACGCAGATCAATCCCTTATGGCGAATTACGCAACGGGAAATTACGGTCTCAGAAAGCTCGGAGAGATCACTCCCGTATATATGGGGCTGCAGTTATCCACCCGCGTCATGGGATATGTCGGGCTGGGGATGCTCTTTTCTCTCACAACGCCCGCGGAGGACTTCATCCTCAGCCTGATGCATCAGGCAAAGGTCAAACCCAAGTTCGCTTACGGAATCCTCGCGGCGTTTCACCTGATGCCGAATATCTCCCGTGAACTTGCCGATGCAAAGCTTGCCTATAAGGTGCGCGGTATTCGCATCGGCAGGCTGTCTCTGAAACCCTTTTTCGCGGCAATGATTAACTGCATCCGATGGTCAGAAACCTTGGCAATGGCGATGGAGTCAAAAGGTTTTGACGGTGATGGGAAAAGAACCTTTGAACGTCAGCTGTCGGTGAAGTTCTACGATATCCTCATTTTGATTATCGTTCCCGCGGCGATTTTAGTGGGGATGCTGATTTTACAATACTGATAAACCGTATCAAAAGTTTTATATTTAAGGCATTTTTTACACGGCTGCCTTTTCAAGAAAAAACAGCGCTTTTCAGCGCTGTTTTTGCAGTATTCTCACTTGTGCCATTAAGTTTTAGTTATTTAAAAAAGTGCCATTAATCGTGTTCCTACTTCTCCGCCAAAACAAAAAAGAGCCTTCCTCCCAACGGACTTTACATGCCGCTGTAGACAGCAGCATAAGCTGCTGCCAAAGGAAAGCTCAAAAGATAATATTCCTTAATTTTTGATCTGTCAAGAAGCACAGAAATATCAAGAATTGCAGCACAGGAATTGCACCGGGGAGTTGCCGTAAAAGGTTCTCTTGCCGATGCCACAAGTGCTGCAAATTTATATTCTTTCATTATGATCACTCCGCCGCTTTGAAGTTATATACGGGCTTGATGATATCCACGATCTCTGCCGTCGGGCCGATCTGCGCGATGATCTCGTCCATGCCCTTGTATGCCATGGGCGATTCATCGAGGGTGCGCTGAGATACGCAGGTCGTAAAGACCCCTTGCATCTCGGTGCGGTATTCTTCCAACGAGAGCTTTTTGAAGGCCTCTGTTCTGCTCATCAGCCGTCCTGCACCATGGGGAGCGGAGCAGTTCCACTCTTCATTGCCCTTGCCGATACAGACGAGACTGCCGTCACGCATGTTGATGGGGATGAGCAGCTTTTCGCCGTTCTTTGCAGAGACAGAACCCTTTCTCAGGATCATAGAATCCGTATCGATATAGTTATGGATGGTCGTGAACCGCTCAACCGCTGTCCACCCCATCCCTTCCATGATCACCTGCACCATTGCCTTTCGGTTCAATTCTGCAAATCTCTGCACGATCTTCATATCATGGATATAATCGTCAAATAGCTCGCCTTCCACATACGCAAGATCCTTCGGGATATCGATGAGCGCGGTGTTCTTCTTTTTCAGCTTCTGCACCTCGGTCTCGATCTCCTGAAAACGCCCCTCCGCGCGCAGGTCATCGATCTTCTGCATGATCTGCTTGCGGGAGTTTCCGCAGAGAGTCTTATAACCCGTATCCTGATAATACTTCGCTGTCTCCAAACCCAGATGTCTGCTGCCCGAATGCACCACGAGATAATATGCACCATCAGAACCTTTATCCACCTCGATAAAATGGTTGCCGCCGCCGAGCGTGCCGATGCTCTTTTTCCCGCGGTTTATATCCACAAACGGAGCGCAGGCGAGTGCAGCGAGATCGATCTCATCGTTAAACGGATGCGGTGCCTTGCGCACATCTCTGCCACTGGGGATCTCCCTGCGGATAAGCGCATCAAGCTTCGCAAAGTCGATCTCGCGCTCTGCGAGCTTCACGGTCTCCATGCCGCAGCCGATATCCACGCC
>JAZRGP010000299.1:0-3412 GCA_045644225.1 Christensenellaceae bacterium
TTCTTCTACGCCGATCAATCCCTGCTCCAGCTGAGAATACTGTTCCTGCATGGATGCGAGGTTTTCATCGATGGTCGTCATTCCCGCCTGTGCTTCTGCGAGGTTGCTTTCCACTTCTTCCAGACCGTCATTGAGCTCGGATGCCTGAAGCTTCAGTACACCGATCTGATCCGAAAGTGTCTCCGCAGTCACACCGTATGCGGTGAGTTGCGCCTCGATCGTCGTGATCTGCGTCAGGATCATCTGATATTCCACGGAGTTTTCTTCGAGATATGCCTCTGCTTCGGCTTCGGTCATACCCATCGCTGTTGCCGCACCGATCATCGCCTGCTTTGCCGCGTTCAGCTGCGCAAGAGCCTTTTGCCCAGCCTCTAGCGCCTTGATCGCATCGGCAAGGTCCGCCTTGCTCTTCTCCAGCTCCGACTTCGCCTTTTCCAGCTCGTCGATCACCTTCTGCAGCTCTGTCTTCTGATCGCTGAGCTTTGCCATAGCATCCGTCAGCGTCATCTTCAGTTCTACCAGTTCATACTGCTTTGTATCGAGCTCCGCCTTGGCTTTTGCCATTTCCTGCGAGAGCTTTTTCTTCTGTTCTTCCAGTTCTTTTTTGCCGCTCTTGATGTCGCTCTTGCCGCTCTCGATCTCGTCTGTGCCTTCCTGCAGTTCTTCCCTCGCATCTTCGAGTTCCTGCTCGGATTCCACAAACTTATCATCGATCGCCGCACGGACCTTTTCGTTCATTTCGTCCATGCGCGCTTCATCCAGCGTTACGATGATCTCTTCATTTACGATGCCGCTCGTGGATACCGCAGCAACACCTTCGATACCCTCCAGCTTGCCGATGAGCGTTTCTTCGACAAATTCCGAGAGTTCCAGCGTGTTCATGCCTTCCATGTTTACCGCAGCAACGGAAACGGGGATCATATCCATATTCAGCTTGATGATATTGGGCGTACCGACATATTCGTTCCACTGTCCCGAAAGCAGGTTGAGCTGCTCGCGGATGTCGATAACGACGGTATCCATGTTTGCGTCGTTCGAGAACTCGAGATTGACTACGGAATAGTTCTCCGCGGAAGTCGAGCTGACGCTGTTTACATTATCCACCGTCGCGAGGCGCTCTTCGATGGGCTTGGTTACCTGCTCCTCGACCTCCTCAGGAGTCGCGCCTGCATAGGTCGTCATGACCATCACATACGGAAATTCCATATTGGGCATGAGGTTGGGCGTCATATTGAGGAACGATACCACACCAAGCACGATGACGAGCACCACTGCCACGAATATCGTATACGGTTTTTTTACACTGAATTTTGACAACATTTATCTTTCCCTCCGAATATCGGTCATACTTCCGAAAGCATTTTTATTTTTCCGCAGAAATTTTCCGCGATCTCTTCTGCGTGATCCGCATGTGCGAATGCCGCCACCAGCGATTCCTTGAATACCGCCAGCATGATCTCGAAGATCATCCGCCGCTTTTCGTCCATCTCGGGGATCATCCCGATGCAGCTTTCCGCAGCTTTCTGCTCTGCAAAGACAGAGAAGATCTCTCCCAGCCGAACCTCCGAGAACAGATTGCAGAACAGGTCCTTCCGCTCTTCGCAAAGTCCGTATTTTAAAGTATATTCAAACAATCCCCCGAACAGCGCACAGAGATCTCCATCGGTTTCTCTTCTGATCTTTTCCGCCAGCTTCACGGAATATTCCTTGAATTCCGCAAGGATATACGCAATGATGTCCGACGGTCCGCTGAAATACTGATAATAGCTTCCCCGCGGGATCCCCGCATCCTGAATAATGCGGTTGATAGACATTCTGGAGATCGGCACTCTCGAGAGCTCTGCAACGATCGCTTCGGTCAGCCGCGTGCGCTTTTCCGCAGGCAGCCGATAAAAGGTATCCGACGGCATGTCTTCTTCCCCTTTCTTTTTTAATATGACAACCTGTCACATCAGTATTCATGATAGATCAAATCCCCGCTCAAGTCAATCTGCTCAAGATGAATTCTTTGTGAATCTTCCGCAAGAAAAAACGGGATCTTTTCCGATCCCGTTTGCTTCATTTTTTCATTCTTCCATCCCGAGCGGTTTCCTGAGGAACTGACCCGTAAAGCTCCCTTTGTTTTCGGCAACTTCTTCGGGTGTGCCCGTCGCGATGATCGTGCCGCCGCGCTCGCCGCCCTCTGGTCCGAGGTCGATGATGTGGTCCGCACACTTGATGACATCGAGATTATGCTCGATGATCACGACGGTATTTCCCTTTTCCGCAAGGCGGTCGATGATGCTGACCAGCCTGTGGACGTCCGCCGTATGCAGACCCGTTGTCGGTTCATCGAGGATGAAGAGGGTCTTGCCCGTCTGTCTGCGGGAGAGATGCGTCGCGAGCTTGATCCTCTGAGCTTCGCCGCCCGAGAGCGTCGTCGACGGCTGACCAAGCTTGATATACCCGAGACCGACGTCGTTCAGCACGCGCAGGACAGACTCGATCTTGGGGATCGCTTCAAAGAACTTGAGCGCATCTTCCACAGTCATATCAAGCACGTCATAAATGCTCTTTCCTTTATATTTAACTTCGAGTGTTTCCTTCGTATAGCGCTTGCCCTTGCAGACTTCGCAGGGAACATATACATCGGGCAGGAAGTGCATCCCGATGCAGATGATGCCGTCGCCCTTGCAGGCTTCGCATCTGCCGCCCTTGACGTTGAAGGAGAATCTCCCTTTCAGGTATCCCCTTGCCTTCGCATCGGGCGTCATCGCGAAGAGATCGCGGATCTGATCGAATACACCCGTATACGTCGCAGGGTTGGAGCGCGGTGTTCTGCCGATCGGCGACTGATCGATATTCACGACCTTATCGAGAAGCTCCAGTCCTTCGATGGCATCGTGCTTCCCCGGACGGATGCTCTCGTTATTGAGGTTCCGCGCGATGGACTTATAGAGGATCTCGTTGACGAGCGTGGACTTTCCGCTGCCCGATACACCCGTGACCGCCGTGATCACGCCGACGGGAATGTCCACATCGATGTTTTTGAGGTTATTTTCCTTTGCGCCTTTGATCGAGATCACTTTATCCGTCAGCGGTCGGCGTTTTTCGGGAACGGGGATCTTTTTCCTGCCCGAGAGATACTGTCCCGTGATCGACTCTTCGCAGGCGATGATCTCCTCGGGAGTACCCGCCGCGACGATCTCGCCGCCATGCACGCCTGCCCCGGGACCGATGTCCACGATATAATCCGCAGAGCGCATGGTATCTTCGTCATGTTCCACGACAACGAGCGTGTTGCCGATATTGCGCATCTCTTTCAGCGTCGCAAGCAGCTTCGCATTGTCGCGCTGATGCAGACCGATGCTGGGTTCGTCGAGGATATAAAGCACGCCCGTCAGCCCCGAGCCGATCTGCGTCGCAAGTCTGA